>CBFGNP010000750.1:0-2532 GCA_965650095.1 uncultured Pedobacter sp.
GCTCAGGTTAATAAAAGCAGGGTCTATGTTTCAAATACTTATACAGAAGGGCTTGATCTTGCCGGCGCGCAGCTGGGTCACCAGCAGGCAGCGCAAACGCTTATTGGGAAATCACTGATGTTGAAATCCGACTGTAGCACCTGTCATAAAATCAATGAGGTATCTATTGGACCTTCCTTTACCAGGATATCTGCTAAATATCAGAAGAATAACAGCGCGGTTACTTATTTAACAGGTAAAGTGACTAAGGGAGGCAGTGGCGTATGGGGAGAAATTCCGATGCCTGCGCATACTACCATGAAGGACACGGAAGCAAGACAAATTGCGGAATGGATCATGTCCCTCAGTGCTAAAGTAATTAATAGGCCTTCTCTTCCTATGGAAGGTAAAATTATGCCAAGGGCAACCAATGCCAGTAAGCCTGTTTTTGCACTCAAGGCCAGCTATGCTGATATGGGCGCAGCAGGATTGAAATCACTAAGTGCTACAAATGTGGTTAACCTTAGAAATCATGTGATTGGAGCGACTGAAATAAAAGAGGTCTCAAAATTTGGCCGACGTGATTTTTCTGGTACGGAGGCATTGATCTTTCCAGATAATGCCGGCTGGATCAGGTTTAAACAAATTGACCTTACTGGCATTTCTCAGTTTCTACTTTCAATAAAAGATATGGGCGGAGATGTAGATTATGAAGTCGAGGTCAGGCTGGATAGCCAGGAAGGACAATTACTTGGAAAGGCAGATACAGCTATAGGAAACTCCTCATTAACAGTCCCTTTAACATCCGTTATGGATGGTAAGTTTCATGACGTGATGCTTTTGTTTAAAGCCAATAAAAAGGGGGTCAGGAACAGGCCGCTGTTACTGAATGTTTCGGTTATTTAATGCAAATATGATTTTACTTGAGCACAAATATTATTTTCACTTAAACACAAAATATGCCTTCTGCTTAGAACAAACTATGGTTTTGCTTGAGCACAAAATATGCCTTCCGCTTAGAACAAAATATGGTTTTTGCTTGAGCACAAAATATGCCTTCTGCGAAGCGACCTAGGAGCTTTTGTCTTCTTCAGACAAAAGAATCCAGACGCTGAGTAGAATGGCTTATTTTGACCTCTTGTTTAAATTTACTACCGCCCCAATCGTAAATATCGAATTACCTGCATTCATATATTTTCTGCTGTTCAAGCCAAAAGTCCCGCTGGTGGTATATTGCAGCTGAACCGTTTCACTTAAATGCATCCTGGTAAAGAAAATAGGTTCGAGAAAAATGTTGCCCTCTCTTACCTGCCCCATTGAATTGCGCATGAAAGTTTTCATATCTACATTACTGATTCGTAATGCTGTTCCGTAATTAAGCGGGTAATTTTTTCCGAAAAGACGCAGGTTGTTGTTTTTTTTCGAGCTATAGTTGACTTGTAAAAAACTTTTGCTGTAGGTAACTTCCTCTACGTCAGTTTTGATTAAGATGTCATTGTCGTCAAATTCCCTGAAGGTACGATCGGTTCTTCCCGATCCTACACCGGCGTACACCTCAATGATCCGGTTGTTATCGGGGCCAAAAGTGTCGAACCACCCACCTCCTATTTCGACTAATTTATGACGGTAATCCTTTCTTTCTTTTTCCCTGTTCATATAAGAGCCACTAAACAATACGCCAATATGATTGGAAACAGCATAGGCGCCATTAATGCTGGTATTAAGTCTGGGTGAAAGGTGTATGCCGCCGCTAAATTCGCCTTGCTGACTAAGCATTGGCGTGTTTGGAACATTAGGCATATACATGGAAGAACAAGAACTGATAAATATTGCTGATATAAAAAGAGGGAACTTAAAGTTTCGGATCATAAATGGGTACTTGCTTTTCTCTACATTAACGTAGTTTTTTTTATTTTTGGTGCAAGGTATTATTTTTTTATGATTCCGTTACCAGTTATCTGTCCGGAACGGTGCTGCCGGAAGTCCCTCAACATTGTATAAATTGCCTTCAGACCTATCTTTAAACGCATACCTGACAGCGACAGGCTGCTTAACTTCATCACTCTGCACCAAAACTGTTTTTCCTGAAATGACTGCTGTGGCCGGATGAAATATCTTGTCTTCACCAGCTATTTCAAAGGATATCAAGGGGCTGTTATGAGTTGTTAAACCAAGTGGGGCAAAATCAAAAGCAATTGTTGCCCGGTCATTTTTAATGCTTAGAGATTTGTAAACAGGCCCGCTATAAGCGACACCTTTTTTTCCATAAGTTTTAGCAAGTGCCCAATAGAGCAGCCTTTTGCTGATTATCGTTTTGTCTGGCGGGTGTATGGTAATTTGACTTCCTGCATCAACACTTACGACCATACCCGAATTCGGAATTAAACTCATGGCCCTGGATTGGGCTTCATAGATCACAGGTACCTGGTCCTTACCATCTTTGTAAACGTTTGGTGCAAGCTGAACATAGTAAAACGGAAATTCACCACAGCCCCATACGGCGCGCCATTCTTTTACCATCGCTTCCATCTTTTTATCATAAGTTCCAGCATT
>CBFGNP010000751.1:0-2526 GCA_965650095.1 uncultured Pedobacter sp.
ACATCAATGCAGGTGTCGATAAGTTAGACGGTTATCTGCGACAGTTTGTGCCAAAGCTTACCACCTATAATCCCAAAACAGGCGTACCTTTTATCTATGGTTCTAACCCATACGCCCATAATGCCGACAATAGCAATTTGAACTTTTCATTCTACCAAACACTGAATTGGGAGAAGGATTTTGCGGACATTCATAACGTATCCCTGATGGCTGGGCAGAGTTATACCTATTTTCAGAATGGTGATTTTACCGGTAGAATCTATGGTTATTTTGACAACACCTTAACAGACTTGAACGCGGGATCCAGAGATATGGCAGTTACGGGGTTATATACTGAAGATGCCATTACCTCTTATTTTAGTCGGTTTAGTTATAACTTTAACCAGAAATATTTTTTAGATGCAACGGTTCGTCTGGATGGCTCAGCCAGATTTGGCCCAGGACACAAGTGGGGATTTTTTCATGGTACATCGGCTGGTTGGAGAATTGATAAGGAGCCCTTTTTTGAACGCTTAAACCTGAAGTTTCTTGATTTACTAAAGTTGAGGGCCTCGTACGGCCAGCTTGGGAATCAAGCGGTTGGTCTCTATAGCTACCTGAATACCGTTGCGCTCAACCAGGACTATAGCTTTAATGGCACCATAAGCCCTGGCGCGGCCATAACTTCTTATGCAGATCCCAAAGTTTCCTGGGAGACCACTACCTCTTACAATCTCGGTCTTAATATGAGTATGTTACAGGGCAGGATCGATTTATCATTTGATGCATTTAAAAGGCGTACTACTGATATTCTTCGGCCTATAGCAATACCCGGGCAGGTAGGGAACCTAAATGGCCCAACCACCAATATTGGCACTGTAGACAATACAGGCTGGGAAACAGAAATCTCTCATAACAACTCCCTGGGAAATTTTAGTTACGGAATTTCAGCGCAGGTCAGTCATGTAAAGAACAAAGTTGTCGATATAAAAGGAGAACGGATTGTGGGAACAAGAAGAATTACTGCAGAAGGCTCCCCTATTGATGCTTTTTACGTTTATGAAACAAATGGCTTCTATAAAGATCAGGCGGATGTAAACGCTAGTCCAAAAATTGGCACTAACACCAGTGTGAAACCCGGATACATAAAATATAAGGACCAAAATGGTGATGGAAAAATCAATGGTGATGACCGGATCATCACGGGCAGTTCCATTCCCGCGTTTAATTATGGCTTTAACATCAATCTCGGGTATAAGAATTTTAGTGTTACATCATTCTTTCAAGGTGTACAGGGATTAAATATTTACCCAGCAGTCAATTTCGCGTATCCATTTAACAATGGCGCCGGAATAACTAAGAGATGGGCAACTGGCACATGGACTCCTGAAAACCCAAATGCAAAACTTCCTACGTTAACTACTACGTCGGCTGCAGAAAACTTCCAGCCATCTACCTTTTGGATTCAGGATGCTTCTTACCTGAGAGTAAAAACATTGCAATTAAAATATGATTTGCAGGGAAAATTTTTATCTAAATCGTCCATTAAAAAGATCTCCTTTTTCGTTAACGGGGAAAATCTGTTTACTTTTTCCAAGTTCAAGGACTTTGACCCTGAAAAGGACCTTACAAGAGATGATTTATACGAATATCCATCGGTGAAAACATACAGTTTCGGGCTGAATGCCACCTTTTAATATTTTAAAATGTATTCAATGAACCCATCTTGATTTTGAAATCATATAGCGGAATGATTAAATCATGACAGCTTCATCACGAGGGAAACAAAATTTAAACAGATGAAACTTGCATAAGCATACCGCTTACAAATAGCAATGAATATGCTTATGATAACTTCATAACAATTAAAAGTCAAATATATACTGATGAAAAAGATAATAACAATAATGTTGCTCAGCAGCTTGATCATAAGCTGTTCTGACGACCAGCTGCAATTTACCCCCAATGACAGATATACCCAGGAAACATTTTGGACTACGGAGCAAAATGCCATGGCGGCTTTGAGCGGGTGTTATAGTATATTAAAAAGAGCTGGGGTGCATGGAGGTGAAGCTACACCTCTGTGGGAGGAAAATGCCACCCCAAACGCATGGGGATATAGCAATAGCCTTGGTTTTAACAGTATTGCATCAGGCACACAAACCGCTGCAGGCACAGGAATTATTCCCAGTCGTTACGCTGATTGCTATAGCGGCATTGGCCGTTGCAATACCCTTCTTGCGCACATAGATGAGGTGCCGGGCCTGAATGCAAATTTAAAAAGCAGAATGAAAGCTGAGGCGATTTTTTTAAGAGCTTTTTTTTACGCCATGCTGGAAACTTATTTTGGCGGCGTGCCATTGATATTGGACGAACCGAATGTAGAGAAGCAGGCCACCTTGCCACGCAATACAAGGCAAGAGGTAGTAGACCAGATTCTAAAAGATCTTGATGATGCTGCAGCCGTCTTACCTTTAAAGTATACCGGGACGGATGTGGGCCGGGCCACTAAAGGAGCTGCACTCGGTATGAAAGCTAAAGTGTTGT
>CBFGNP010000752.1:0-2523 GCA_965650095.1 uncultured Pedobacter sp.
ATTACACTAAAATAGAACGATTGATTCCAATGCGGGACGGCATCAAGCTCTTCACCTCTATTTACATCCCAAAGGATAAAAGCAAAAAATACCCCTTTCTCATCAACCGCACACCTTATACGGTTTCACCCTATGGGGAGCAAAATTATAAAACCAGCCTGGGCAACTTCCCCGCAGAAATGAGAGATGGATTCATTTTCGTTTACCAGGATGTCAGGGGACGATGGATGAGCGAAGGTAATTTTGAGGACATCAGGCCACATGTGGCCAATAAGAAAAGTAAAAAGGACATTGATGAAAGTTCCGATAGTTATGACACGATCGACTGGCTGATCAAAAACATTAAAAACAACAATGGCAAGGCAGGGATTTATGGCATTTCCTACCCTGGCTTTTATTCCAGCACCGCTTTGCCAGGTGCACATCCTGCATTAAAAGCAGTTTCGCCACAAGCACCGGTTACCGACTGGTTCACAGGGGATGATTTTCATCACAATGGCACCTTATTCCTGGCCGATGCCTTTACCTTTATGAGTACTTTTGGGGTACCAAGGCCCAAGCCTATCACCCCGGACAAAGGACCAAGGAGCCTTAAATTGCCTATTGAGGACAACTATAGGTTTTTCGTGGAAGCGGGATCGGTTAAAAATCTGAAAGACAAATACTTTGGAGATAACATCAGGTTCTGGAACAATTTATTTGCCCATCCAAACCTCGATACCTTCTGGAAGGCAAGGAATATTGAACCGCATCTGCGCCATGTAAAACCCGCAGTGATGACAGTAGGAGGTTTCTTTGATGCCGAGGACCTATATGGGACTTTTGCCACTTACCAGGCTATTGAGCAACAAAATCCAGCTGCAAATAACATCCTCGTCATGGGTCCATGGTTTCATGGCGGCTGGGTCCGCAGTAATGGCAGTAGCTTCGGTGACATTGGATTTGGTACGCCGACCAGTACCTATTACCAGGAAAACTTTGAACTTCCCTTCTTTAAATACCACCTAAAAGGCGAAGGCAGTTTTAGTCCGGCCGAGGCAAACATCTTTATAACCGGAAGCAATGAATGGAAAAAATTCAATACCTGGCCACCAAAAGAAACTGAAAATAAAACACTCTTCCTGCAGCCAAATGGGAAACTGGGTTTTGATAAAATTCAGCGTACCGATAGCTGGGACGAATATGTAAGTGACCCCAACAACCCCGTCCCCTATCAGGCGGGCGTTCAGGCCAGGAGAACCCGTGAATATATGATAGATGATCAGCGTTTTGCGGCAAGAAGACCAGATGTAAAGGTATACCAGACTGATATCTTAATGGAAGACATTACGCTTGCCGGACCGGTTCTGGCTAATCTCCTGGTATCCACTACAGGTACGGATGCCGATTATGTAGTTAAGCTGATTGATGTGTACCCGGAAGATAGCCCCGCTCCTTCACCCAATCCACGAAACATCATGATGGGTGGCTATCAGATGCTGGTACGGGGCGAGATCATGCGTGGCAAATACCGTAACAGCTTCGAAAAACCTGAGGCATTTGTCCCAGGTATGGTTACAAAAGTAAGCTATACGCTTCCGGATGTGGGTCATACCTTTAAAAAAGGTCACCGCATCATGGTGCAGATCCAGAACTCCTGGTTTCCGCTGGCCGACAGAAACCCCCAGCAGTTCATGGACATTTACCAGGCAGCGCCTTCAGACTTTCGGAAGGCTACGCACCGTATCTTCCATGACGTACACAACGCGTCTTCACTTACTGTACCGGTGCTGAAACCATAAACCGGATTTGATAAAACAAATTGAATAGAAAAAGGCCCCGGACATATCCAGGGCCTTTTTCTATTCAATTTTTCACATTACTATATTCCTAAAAGCAATCTTGCAGGATCTTCCAGTAGTTGTTTAACCCTTACCAGGAAGCCTACAGACTCTCTGCCATCGATGATCCTGTGATCATAGGATAAAGCCAGATACATCATCGGACGGATCACGACTTCACCTTTCTCCGCAACCGGACGCTCGATGATGTTGTGCATTCCCAAAATGGCCGATTGAGGCGCATTGATGATCGGCGTAGACATCATTGAACCGAATACACCACCATTGGTAATGGTAAACGTTCCCCCGGTCATTTCCTCTATCGTCAATTTGCTGTCGCGTGCTTTTGTAGCCAGTTCAACGACCGTTTTCTCAATCTGGGCAAGACTCATACTTTCTGCATTTCTGATAATCGGAACCACCAGGCCTTTAGGTGCAGAAACAGCAATTGAAATGTCAGCAAAGTCGTTGTACACGACAGACTCCCCATCGATACGTGCATTTACAGCCGGGAAATCCTTCAATGCCTCGCATACTGCTTTGGTAAAGAAGCTCATGAAACCCAGACCCACGCCGTATTTCTCTTTAAATTGATCTTTATATTTTCCGCGCAAATCCATAACCGGCTTCATGTTCACCTCGTTAAAGGTGGTCAGCATAGCGGTTTCATTTTTAACAGTCACCAGTCGCTTGGCTACTGTTT
>CBFGNP010000753.1:0-2501 GCA_965650095.1 uncultured Pedobacter sp.
CATGCAGGAAAAATGCAGAATTGGATGGTGAACTATAATTAGATATTACTGAAATCAAATAATAAGATATTGATGAAACCATTATGAGCGAATACTCACAAACAGAAATGAACCGAGCCTGCGAGCCCTTGAATTCAAATAGAAGCAATAAGAACTCATGAAAAATAAGCCCAGGATAGCTTCATTACCTTTAAAATACAAATTTATATGCCGATGAAAAACGCATTAGTGATAGATTTAGAAGCGGAGAAACAAGAGATATTAAAAAGATACCGTGCCCTGTTACGTGCCTGTAAACCAACTATGCAGCGGGGTGATAAGAAAGAGATCAGAAAGGCTTTTGACATGGCCCTGGAAAGCCATAAGAACATGCGCAGAAAATCAGGTGAACCTTACATTTACCATCCGATTGCTGTGGCGCAAATAGCTGCTGAAGAGATTGGTTTGGGAACCACGTCAATTGTTTGTGCCTTATTACATGATGTAGTAGAAGATACTGACATTACACTTGAAGATATTGAACGTGAATTTGGCAAAAAGACAGCGAAAATCATAGACGGACTGACAAAAATATCAGGTGTTTTTGACTATAACAGCTCCCTGCAGGCGGAGAACTTCAGGAAAATGCTGCTCACCCTTGCTGATGACGTGAGGGTAATTCTGATTAAACTGGCCGACCGGCTGCACAACATGCGTACAATGGACTTCATGCCACGCCAAAAACAGCTAAAAATTGCTTCAGAGACCATTTACCTTTATGCACCTCTAGCACACAGACTGGGTTTGTATGCCATTAAATCTGAGCTGGAAGACCTTTCTATGAAGTACCTGGAGCCCGATACCTATAAATATATTGCAACGCAGCTGAATGAGAAAAAGGCAGAGAGAACGCTTTTTATTAAAAGGTTTGTAGAGCCTATAAATGAAATACTGGCCGAGCAGGGCTTAACAGCAGACATTTATGGACGCCCGAAATCCATCCATTCTATCTGGAACAAGATGAAAAGCAAAAACATCCCTTTTGAAGAAGTATATGACCTTTTTGCAATCAGGATCATATTGGACAGTCCGCCTGAAAATGAGAAGGCCGACTGCTGGAAGGCCTATTCTATAGTTACTGACTTATACCGCCCAAACCCCGACCGTTTGCGCGACTGGGTATCCTCCCCTAAGGGAAATGGATATGAATCGCTGCATACTACGGTCATGGGTCCCAAAGGGCAATGGGTTGAAGTTCAGATCCGTACACAGCGCATGAATGAAATTGCAGAAAAAGGTTTTGCTGCGCACTGGAAATATAAAGAGTCGAGCAATGACAACGGGCTGGATCAATGGATCATGAAAGTAAGGGAAATGCTGAACAACCCAGAAGCCAATGCCTTAGATTTCCTGGATGATTTCAAAATGAACCTGTTCTCTGATGAGATCTTTATTTTCACGCCTAAAGGTGCTTTATTGCAATTACCACTTGGTGCAACGGCACTTGATTTTGCATTTGAGATCCATACTGATGTAGGCGCAAAATGTATTGGTGCCAAGGTCAACCATAAGCTGGTACCGCTTTCGTATAAACTTCAAAACGGCGATCAGGTAGAGATCATTACTTCTAGTAAACAGTCGCCGAAAGAAGACTGGCTAAACATCGTAGTTACTGCAAAAGCCAAATCCAAGATCAAATCTTCGCTAAAAGAAGAAAAGAGAAAAGTTGCTGAGTTGGGCAAGGAAACACTAGAGCGCAAAATGAAATCGCTAAAGATCACTTATAATACCGATAACTTAAATAAGCTGAGCTATTTCTTTAAGCTTCCTTCTACGCAGGAACTTTTTATTGCTGTAGCAAAAGGAAAGATTGAATTAAAAGATCTCAAAGATTACCTGGCCAGCGAAAAGGAAATAGAGAATCGTGGTGCGGAGAAAAATGACAACCAGCAGATAGACGCTTTACTGCATAAGGTAAAAGGGCCTGAATCCGATATTTTGTTAATTGGTGAAGACCTTCAAAAAATAGACTATACCCTTGCGGCTTGCTGTAACCCCATTCCAGGAGATGATGTTTTTGGCTTTGTCACTGTCAATGAGGGAATAAAAATACACCGCACAAATTGCCCTAATGCCGCGCAGCTGATGGCCAACTATGGCTACCGGGTGGTTAAGGCAAAATGGAACCGTCAGAAAGAACTGACCTTTCTTACTGGATTGCACATTATCGGCATTGACGATGTTGGATTGATCAACAACATTACTAAAGTGATATCAAACGATTTTAAAGTAAATATGCGTTCTATAACCGTAGATACAGATAATGGAATTTTTGATGGCTCGATAATGATCTTTGTAAATGACAAAGAGCATCTGGATAACCTGATTAAAAATCTGTTAGAAGTAAAAGGAGTAACCGGAGTAACCCGTTTTGATGCCTAAAAATAACAATAAATCATAGCGTTTTTATAAAAAATTGATACCTTTGAAAGGAGTTTAAAAACTATGTCGACAAACCACAA
>CBFGNP010000754.1:0-2486 GCA_965650095.1 uncultured Pedobacter sp.
GAAACCTGCACAGCAAGCTTCATTACAATTGAATAAAAATATAAACTAAATGAAACCTGCACAGCAAGCTTCATTACAATTGAATAAAAATATAAACTAAATGAAAATAGCGTTACTTGGTTACGGTAAAATGGGTCAGATCATTGAGCGTTTTGCTTTGGAAAGAGGCCATGAAATTGTCCTGAAAATTAATATTGACAATACCGAGGATTTGACAACAGCTAACTTATCTAAAGCCGATATGGCCATAGATTTTAGTGCGCCGAATGCGGCTTTGAGTAATATATATGCCTGTTTTGATGCAAACTTGCCTGTAGTAGTTGGTACCACCGGATGGTATGGAGAATTGCAGCAGGTGAAAAACGATTGCCTGAGCCGTAACAATACCCTTCTTTATGGATCAAACTTCAGTATAGGCGTTAACCTGTTTTTTCATATCAGTAAGATGATGGCCAAATTGATGAACGACTTTCCCGCTTACGAGGTGCAGGTCGAAGAAATTCATCATACGCAGAAAATGGACTCACCAAGTGGCACAGCCATGACCCTTGCTGAGGATATCATTGAGCAGATGGACAGGAAAAAAGAATGGGTAAACGAACTGGTCGGTACGCCGTTTGACGAGGTGGTTAAAAAAGATCAATTGCTGATTGAATCTCATCGCATCGAAAGCGTACCCGGAACACATACCGTTCTGTACAGCTCCGAAGTCGATGAGATAGAGTTAAAGCATACCGCTCACAACCGTTCTGGTTTTGCACTCGGAGCAGTAGTGGCAGCCGAATGGTTACAAAATAAACAAGGCTTTTATAACATAGCCGATATATTTAATTTTAAAGCATAATATATGAGTTGGAAATTCTGGCAAAAAAGTAAAGACGATAAGCCTAAGAAGAAAAAAACAAGGACCAGGGAATGGGTTGATGCCATTGTATTTGCGGTTGTTGCGGCGACAATTATAAGGGTATTCTTTATCGAGGCTTACACCATTCCAACTGCTTCTATGGAAAGATCTTTACTGGTTGGCGACTTCTTATTTGTGAGCAAGATCAATTACGGGGCAAGGATACCTATGACCCCAATTGCGTTTCCTTTTGCCCACCATACCATGCCCATAACTGGTACAAAAGCCTATTGGGATGGTGTACAGTGGAAATTTCACAGGTTGCCAGGATTCTCTGATATCAAAAGAAATGATGTAGTTGTTTTTAACTATCCGCAAGGCGACACGGTAGCGCTGGAACAGCAGGATGTTGATTATTACCAGATGGTAAGGGCCGAAGGCTGGGAAGCCATCAATAGCCGCTACACCATTATAAGCAGACCTGTAGATAAGCGCGAGAATTACATCAAACGATGTATCGGTATAGCGGGTGATACCATCAGTATGAGTAAGGGGCTGGTATCTGTTAACGGGAAACCCGAAAAATTAAAAAATACCGGGCAAATCAGCTATGAAGTGGTATTTAAAACACCGGATATCAACCCTGCTGTTTTTGAAGACCTGGGATTTAATATCTCTGATGATATTAGAAGTACCATGACCCCTAACGTCTATACATTTAACGGGACGGCGGAGATGATGAGTGAAGTGAAAAAACTGGATTTTGTGCAATCGGTAAAAGAGTTTACAGCCCCGGCTAGCGAGCGGGAAGGCGATATTTTCCCTTACGACAAAAACAGGGACTGGAATGTAGACAATTTCGGGCCGATCATTATTCCTAAAAAAGGGTGGACCGTTAAATTAGACAGTATGACCATGCCATTATATGAGCGGAGTATCCGCATTTATGAAGGGAATAAGCTGGAAAGGTCTGCTAACGGATGGCTGATCAATGGTAAGCCGGCAAATAGCTATACCTTTAAGATGGATTATTATTGGATGATGGGCGACAACAGGCACCGGTCTGCCGACTCCCGTTACTGGGGATTTGTGCCCGAAGATCATATTGTTGGAAAAGCGTTGTTCATCTGGATGAGCTATAACACGAATGGTTCATTCTTCCACAAAATAAGATGGAACAGATTGCTGAAAGGTATCCACTAAGATAAACCAGCTATCCCCAGTTTAAGGGCAAGCGCATTTAAATCATTGACAACGGCATCTATCAAAGGGATGCCGTTTTTTTTGCGCTCATTTTCAAACGCATATTCAGGCTCGCCGGGAATGATGACCTCTTTATCCGGATCTATAGTTCTAGCACTTTTAAAACGCTCAATCCAATTGTCCAGGTGATCTTTGAAATCCGCCGCCGGACGGAAACCATCTACACGCATGGCACCAAAAAAGTGGCCAATACCTGCGCCCACAGGATCTGTCGGCGGTTCAAGAAAAGCTACAAAAGGAGGTACCCATGGACCATAGTTGGCGCCGGATAGCACGGCTGACAGAATATCTACTGTTGCACTAAGTCCATAACCTTTATGACTGCCATGATCTTTATCTCTGCCTTAAGGCAATAGCGATCCGCCTTCCTTGTGCTGGT
>CBFGNP010000755.1:0-2480 GCA_965650095.1 uncultured Pedobacter sp.
TAGGCAGTTCGTTGTTCCTGATCAGGCCGATGGTCTCGCTTGTGCAATAGATCACCGCTACAGCTTTTGCTGTTCTTAAAGTAATCTGTTTGCTGGTGATGTCGCGCATAGCTCAGGAATTTTGCAGTTGATAATTGAAACTTGTGATGCCGTTTTTTAAGCTGAAGGCATTTTTAAAGCCCTTAGACCGGAGTTTTTTAGCTGCCTGCAGACTTCTTACGCCGGTTTGGCAATAGAAATAAAAATGATGATTATCGCAGAACCGGGTTAAATCCAGCTGGTCGAGCTCCTGTAAAGGGATATGCTTGCCGCCAATGTGCTGGTTTTTTCTTTCTGAGGTTGTTCTCACATCGATCAGTTCCATCCCCATGGTCTGGGTCCTTTCTGCGAAGTCTTCCGCTGCCAGTTCAATGGCTTTAGGTACCCCTTTAAACCTGAGGTAACTTTTGTTCTCTGAAAGTTTGTCCGTATGGTAGCTGGTTAGCATTGTCCCTGCGCCTAAAGCTTCAAAGCTGAGCAGTTTTCCGGTCAGCACATCTTCCTGGTTCAAAGCAACCTTGATCGCTTCGTTGGCCATCATTGTGCCGATCATATTTGTTGTGATCATATAGGCGCCCCTATCGGCGCAGGAGGGAATAGCTTCTTCCTGCTCCGGTTCCCGGAAAAGACAGCGGAGTGTAGGCGAATTCTGGTAGTTGAATACGGTTAAGTGTCCCTCGGTCTGGAATATTGCCCCGTATACAACTGGTTTGCTTTTAACGACACAGGCATCGTTAATTAAGTACCTGGTGTGAAAATTGTCAGTCGCATCTATCACAATGTCATAGGGCTCAATCAGCGACAGGATATTTTCTTCATTGACAAAAAAACGATGTTCGTGATAAAGCAGGTAAGGATTCCGTGAGATCAGCGATTGGATGGCGGCGGTTGTTTTAAACTTGCCGGTATCCGCATAATTAAAGAGTGTTTGCCTCGATACGTTTGTGCTGCTGACAAGGTCCCCGTCTGCGATGCCAATATTACCTATGCCTGAAGCCGACAATGCAGTAAGGCATGGACAGCCAAGACCTCCTGCGCCGATGACCAGAACCTTGGCCCGCTGCAGTTTATGCTGACCGTTCATCGCGATGCAATCCAGCTTTAAATGACTCCTGTAATATTCCTTATTCATGCTCCCGCTTTTTTACTGCAAACTATACTTAGTTCTCTAATCCGATGTATACAAGACCATTCTCTACTTTTACGGGATAAGTCTGTATGGCACATTCATCACCGCTCAGGCATTCGCCGGTTGCCAGCGAAAATGTTTTTTTATGAAAGGGGCAGGCAATCTTAGGTTCATCGCCGGCAGAGCCGATCATGCCACGGCTAAGGGCCATTTGCTGACGGTGCGGGCAAAGATTCTGTGTAGCATACCACTCATTCCGGCGTGTAAAATAGAACAGGGCTATTTGCTCGTCACCACGCTTTATGCATACGCCACCATTCTCTACTGCATCTTCTACGCGGCAGGCTGCAAACCAGTTTGTTGTTGTTTCTATCATGATTTCTGTCTGTTGGTAGGTAATAGGTTTGTTTTATTAAGCTAATGTCCAGTCGGCTGCCTTTTTCTGGCCCCTCATTTCATCAAATTTTATGGTTGGATCTTTCTCTTCCGGTGCGTTTACAAAATGGTTGAAACGTTTTCTGATCTCCGGATCTTCGATTGCCGTTTTCCACTCGCACTGATAGCTGTCTACCAATGCCTGCATTTCCATTTCCCATTGTGCTGCCATACCGAGGCTATCGTTTACGACCACATTTTTCAGGTATTCCATGCCGCCTTCCATTTTGTTCAGCCATGGGGCCGTCCGTGTCAGGGGATCTGCAGTACGGATGTAAAACATCAGAAAGCGGTCGATGTATTTAATGCAGGTGTCACTGTCTACGTCAGCCGCCAGTAATAAAGCATGCTGCGGTTTACTGCCACCATTACCACATACATACAGGTTCCACCCTTTTTCTGTAGCGATAATTCCAAAATCCTTGCTTTGTGCTTCTGCGCATTCTCGGATACAGCCGCTAACCGCTGATTTCAATTTATGCGGTGCACGTAAACCTCTGTAGCGTTCCTCGATACGGATGGCGAAGCTGACACTGTCATGCAGTCCAAACCTGCACCAGGTGCTGCCAACGCAACTTTTTACGGTACGCAGGGCTTTTCCATAGGCATGTCCGCTTTCAAAACCTGCAGCAATCAGTTCTTCCCATATCAGGGGAAGATCGCTTAGGTGCGCACCGAACAGATCTATACGCTGTCCGCCTGTTATTTTGGTGTAAAGGCCATATTTTTCTGCGACCTGGCCGATCACCACCAGTTTTTCCGGAGTGATTTCTCCTCCCGGGATCCGTGGTACCACAGAGTAGGTGCCGCCTTTTTGGATGTTGGCTAAAAAGCGGTCGTTACTGTCCTGGGCAGTATCATTACCTTTTTTGAGGAT
>CBFGNP010000756.1:0-2472 GCA_965650095.1 uncultured Pedobacter sp.
GACTGGCAACTTGTGAGATCTGGCCATGTCGGCCACCGCTTCTTTCTGATCGTTCTGGATATCAAATAAGATCATGTTTGCCTGGCTGGTGTCAGATGACAGGCTAATACGGTTCATCAGGATCCCCTGTACAAAGAACAGCGTTCCAATAAAGGCGGTAGACAAGCCGATGGATACCGTAAGTATCAGCGTTTGGTTGTTCGGCCTGTAAAGATTGGCAAAGCCTTGCCTCCACAAGTAAGCGGTGGTGTTCGGAAGTAGGCCTTTTACGAGCCACATGAGCAGCCTGGATAAGATAAACAGCAGGGCGAAGGCGATGAGGATCCCGCAGGTGAAGGCCATCGCCTGTATCCAGCTGCGCATTTGCAGCCAGGTAAAGGCAAATACGAAAAGCACAATAAGCAGGTAAACCAGCCATTTTAATGGATCTGCTTTAAGGATGTGTTTTTCGAAAGATAAGCGCAGCGCATTTAGGGGAGAAATATGCCTGACAGACAACAAGGATGGTAATGCGAACAATACAGAGATGATGAGTCCCAGCAAAATGCCCTGAGCGATTGCCGGCCAGGATAGCTGAATAGTCATTTCCACAGGGATAAAGTCTTTCAGCACGGCAGGAAGAAGGAACTGGATCAGGGTACCCAGCAGGGAACCCCCTATGGCCCCGATCAGGCCTATTGCGGCAATCTGGATGAGGTAGATCAGGAATGCTTCTGATGACTTCAGACCCAGGCAACGTAAGGTTGCAATAGTGTCCAGCTTTTCCCTGATGTATACTTGTATTGCGCTTCCCACGCCTATACAGCCTAATAAAAGGGCAATGAAACCAGATAATGCTAGAAACCTGTTTACATCTTTGAAAGATCTGCCGGTATCTTCCTTTTTTGACGCTACCGTTTCTGCATCCAGTCCTTCTTTATCCAATAAGGGTTGGATATGTTTAACCACTTTATCAACCACACGCGGATTGTCGTATCTGAAGTAATACTTATACTGAATGCGGCTGCCAATTTTGGACAGTCCTGTTTGCTGCAGATATTTTAGGGGGATATAAACCATTGGCGCAACAGTAGAAGTGAGGCCCGTCTGTCCAGGAGCCTTGTCAAGTGTACCCTCAATTTTGAAGGTAAGCGCGCCTACTTTAATGGAGTCACACACGTTAGCATTAAACTGAAGCATCAGGGTTTTGTCTACGAGTGCAGTCCGCTGTCCCTGTCTGAAACTTTTACCTGCAGAAGCAGGGGTAGTTTCAATTTCGCCATAAAATGGATAATCGCCCTGCAATGCCCTGATCTGAACCAGCCTGCTGTGTTGGTTCTTCACAAAATAGAGCATAGAAGCAAAGCTTCGCTCCTCTGCGTTGCTATCGCCGAGGGTATCCAGCATGGCCCTTGTCTTTTTGTTGGGGGCTTTTCGACTTTCGATGATGAGGTCCGCCCCGGTTAGTATTTTTGCCTGTTCATCGATATCACGCTGCAGGTTAGTTGCAAAGGAGTAGACAGCAACAAGGGCGGCAATGCCGAGTACGATCGAAGAAATGAAAAGGAACAGGCGCGATCGGTTACGCCGGCTATCCCTCCAGGCCATTTTAAATAACCAGCCAATGGCTGAAGGCCTGTTATTTGATAGGCTATTGTTGCTCATAAAGATCGGGTTGCACTATTCCACCTTTCAGTTTAATGATTCTGCTCGTACGTGAAGCCAGTTCAAGATTGTGTGTTACGATGACCAGGGTAGTGCCAGCCTCCTGATTAAGGTCGAACATCAGCTTCTCTATTTTTTCGCTGGTTTCACTATCCAGATTTCCGGTAGGTTCATCTGCAAATAGGATAGCTGGCTGATTTGAAAATGCCCTCGCCAGAGATACCCGCTGTTGTTCGCCCCCGGAAAGCTGCACCGGATAATGCTGTGCCCGGCTTGCCAGGCCAACTTTGTCGAGCAACTCCATTGCCCGGGCGTTTACATTTTTCTCTCTTCTCAGTTCCATGGGTACCATTACATTTTCGGCTGCCGTGAGTGTGGGTATGAGCTGGAAGTTCTGAAAGATAAAGCCCACGTACTGGTTGCGCACTGCTGCGCGTTCATCTTCTGTCAGCCGGTCCAGCCTGATATTATTCAATATCACGCTCCCGGAACTTGCCCGGTCTAAACCGGCACAAAGTCCAAGTAAAGTTGTTTTTCCACTGCCGGATGGACCGGTAATGGCGACAGTGGCACCCTGACTGATGACAAAGTTGACCTCATTGAGTACCGTAAGTGCTGCACCTGCACTTTTATATGTTTTGCTTACGTTTTGAATTTCAAGGATATTTTCGGCGGACATGAACAGGATTTAAAGAAATGAACGGATCAAATTAAACTTAAGGGATAATTTCCTGTTAAATATACAGTTAATCACTACTTTTAGATTTATATATCATGCATATGTTACGTGTTAAGCTTAGAAGTACAATAATAATTTTGATGGGTTTG
>CBFGNP010000757.1:0-2467 GCA_965650095.1 uncultured Pedobacter sp.
TAAACTCCTCATCACTCTTATTTATTTTCTCCACAAGCTTCTTGTTATACGGCCCTTTAGCTTCTTTAACCTGGCTATTTGCACTGACGACTTCAGAACCGTAAGCCGCTAGATCATCCTTACTTTCCTCAAACGAGATTTTAAGGGCATTCATAAATGCGTTCAGCACCGATAACTGCGCTGCATTTTTCGGATGTACAATCAGTGTTCCCATGTTACAAATTTAAAGTTTATTGCCCACAAAAAGAAAAGGAAAAAAATACAGCGCTTGATTATACCATGGCAATCATCAAACTTGTCAGGCCCAGATACAGGCAAAGCGGAGAGAATACCAGGCTATCGCTTTTGGCAAAAGGAGTGTCTTTGACCTTTTTTGTAAATCCTATATATTTAAAATCGCCCAGCGCACGCAATACAAAAACGCATGTCATCACAATCATAGCCGGTTTAATATAATTTAGCGGCACATGTGTATGAAACAATTCCAGATTCCCAACCGTAACAAGTGCAAATAAAAAAAGGCCAAAAGCGACAACAAGTGTTGCCGCAATTCCAGGTTTAAATATCGGTTCTCCTCCGATGTCTTTTGTAGGAACAGCAACCGCCATTCCCCATTTTCCGCCGAACACCCAATACAGATGAATCGCTCCAAGCAAGAAAAATATTAATGCATTAATTAAAATGATAATGACCATAACATAAACATTACTTCAGATTTTGATTAAAGTAATCCGTTACCTTTTGATACAAATGCACCCGATCCTTCCCAAGTACATTGTGCTCATGGCCCGGATAGATCATATAGTCGACCTGAACCCCTTTATCAACGGCATGCTTTACGAAATCAACGGAATGTTGTTGTACGACCACCGGATCCTGCAGGCCGTGAATGAGTAAAAGTTTGCCTTTCAGCTGCTCAACCCTATTACTCAGATAAGTAGCCGCATATCCATCAGGGTTTTCCTGAGGGGTGTCCATATAACGTTCGGTGTACATGACCTCATAGAACTGCCAGTTGATGACCGGCCCACCTGCTACAGCGGCTTTAAACACACCTGGATGGGTCAGCATAAAGTCGGTCGTTGCAAAGCCGCCAAAGCTCCAGCCAAAAAGGCCCATGTTCGCTGCATCAACGTAAGGCTGGCCTTTCAGGTAACCAACAGCACTCATCATGTCTTCCATTTGCACCTCACCTGCACGACGGAACATGGATTGCTCAAAGGCTTTCCCCCTGTTGTCGCTACCCCTTACATCAACGGTAAGTACTACATAACCTTTCTGGGCCATGTATCTTGACCAGTAATCGCCAGCCCCGGCGTTCCAGCTATTCAGAACCAATTGCGCATGCGGACCGCCGTACCAGTAAACGACGACAGGATATTTTTTTGTCGAATCGTAATTTACAGGCTTGTAAAGATTCATATACAGTTCATCCCCCGACTTGCTCTTAATGGTAAATATAGAGGACTTTTCTGTCTCGTAAGAAGCCAGAGGATTAGCGGCCTTTAAAAGCACTTTGGCTTTCGCAGAAGCAGTTTCAACCAGGCGGATCACTCTTGGCTCGTCAGGCGAGCTGTAGTTATCAATCACCGTATTGCCAGAAGTGCTTATCTGTGCATTGTGCACTGCAAAGCCCTGCGTAATTCTTTTCGTCTTACCAGTTTTTATATTCAATACAAATAAGTTCCTCGTAATCGGTGATTCTTCTGTCGACACATAGAACAACTGGCCTCCTTTAGCATCAAAGCCTTTTACATCGAGGACTTCCCATCGCCCCTTAGTCAACTGTTTTAACAGTTTTCCCGTTGAGCTATACAAATAGAGATGGTTCCAGCCATCCCTGTTGCTTTGCCAGATAAACTTTGAGGGATCGTTTTTGAGAAACAACACCGGAACCAAAGGCTCTACATATTTTTCGTCTTTCTCTTCAAACAATGTTTTTACAAAATCGCCTGTTGCTGCATCATACTGATTGAGCTTCATGTGATTCTGTGCGCGGTTCAATACGGCTATATAAATATATTTATCATCCGGGCTCCAGGCGATATTGGTTAAATATTGCTCAACAGGTTCACCTGTTTTCAGGTAAACAAGCGCTTTGGTTTCGGCATTATAAACGCCCACCGTTACCTGGTGACTTTTATCACCGGCCATAGGATATTTAATGTTCACATTATGCGCAGGCCTGCTGGTCCAGTCGATGATCGGATAATCGCTCACCATGCTCTGGTCCATCCGGTAAAAAGCAAGCAGCTTACCGGCATTGCTCCAAAAGGTACCTTTACTGATCCCGAACTCCTCCCTGTGCACGGAAGAGGCATAGACAATGTCTTTACTGCCGTCAGTAGTCACCTGTTCCTTACTGTTACCCTGGGCGACAAACAGATTGAACTGATCCAGGTAAGCCACATAACCTGCCCTGCTTTCTTCCACATTGCTTTTATTGGAAAGAGACTGATCGATTAAC
>CBFGNP010000758.1:0-2458 GCA_965650095.1 uncultured Pedobacter sp.
GCCCTCTGGAGTCACGGTATGTCCCCGGCTGTATATCATTTGTGGGTAATTGATCTGATAGGTATCCTCCTCCTTAACAAATGCATGTTCCCAGTTGTATGAATATGCTGCGTTAACCGGACTTTTGCCTTTTGCATAGGGCAGAAAGCCAATGTTCACCAGTTTGTCAATCCGGCTTAGAAAAGTGTTTAGCAAACCAAACTTCAGCTGCGCTTCCAGTTGCTTTGCTGTCGCCGGCTTGTTGCTTTTGTGATAAAGGGCACTGACGATATGTTGGCCCCGGCTGCGGCGGCCAATTCCAGGTCCGATTTTTTTACGGAAAGGGCCCAGGAGCCCCGATTTTAAAATACCCATGATCAGGAGTTTTGATTTTGAATTTCGGGAACCTCCTTATTGAAATGCCCGGTATAAATGCTGTTGGCCACCTGCGCCCTGTCTGCTGCAACAAAAGATAGATAGGTTTCCATGTATTCCGGCTGCAGACTGGAGCCAATTTCGAGTTCCGAGCTGCCGGATAAGCGGCTGTCTCCATAAAGTGAATAGATCACGGTTTCCTGTTTAGGGAAATAGGCCAGCATCATCACCTGGTCAGTCGCTTCCGGCCAGGCCATCTGAGGATCGGTATCCCATTCAAACCGGAGTCCCTTAGCTGTTTTTTCAATCCGCCAGTTTTCGGCAGGCTTTAGCGTGCCCTTGCTTAGCAATAATCGCTCATAGGCAATTTCCAGATTGGGGTATATCCCCTTGATCATATTTTTTTTGTTGTGTTTCATCGCCTGATTGAAAGCATTGTCCCTGGCGTAAATGGCTTCCGGGCGAAAGCCGGTATTGATGAAATCCAGTAATTTCCGCAGCATCTGGCTGGATATTTTTGTTGCCATTCTTGCACTAAGTTGTGATTCAGTAGGCGGTTTGGTGGTAAAACCAATTTCACGGGATACGTTTTTCCCGTTCAGTACGTAGTAAACCACATTGCCTATTTTGCCTTTATGGTGTCCATTAGGGCCGTTTTCCGCAATTGCCATAATTATTTATACTTGGTTAGCATGCAGCACATTTGTGGGTGCCGAAATTAAAGATAGCTAAACAATAGGAAGATACCAAGGAATGAGTCTGTATTGATCACAGGATGACGACAGGGAAATGCCATAGAAATCACAGAGTTGAAATACCTTTGAAATACTCTTGGAATACGGTTGGAATACCCAGCTGGTATTCCAACCGTATTCCAAGAGTAAGGTAATGGTAGCCAAACAGTAACTTAATTCAGTTATCTTCATGTAGTTTAACTGTAGTTTTCCCGTGGTCTGCTCTAATGGTGACAAAACGATTGCTCAATCCCGATATTATTTTTTACTTTTATGCCTCAAATTGCAGTTTATCATGGTTAAAATTTTTGTTGGCGGGCTGAGACCCGATGTGTCTGAATTGGATCTTGTAATGTTTATAAGTCTCCGTGCCCAGGTAAACACCATCAAAGTGGTACGTGATAAGGTGACAAAACGATGCAAGGGCTATGCCTTTCTGGAGATGGCGAATCAGGCTGAAGCGGAAAAGGCGGTATCTTTATTAAATGGGGAAACGTATCAGGGCCAGGCCCTTAATATTAAAATTTCTGAGGAGCCGGCGGTGGCGCCTAAAGCAAAAGTAAACAGCCCTTATCAAAAGAAAAGACCAAGAATCTAATCTCGGGCAAAGGACATTCTTTTGCATTAATAATGGGTATTTTTACAGGCATAAAAAAGTGCTATTTTAAAGAGAACAAATGATGGATATACCTGCATTTATCAGACAACCCTGGCCGTGGTATTTTTCGGGATTCATGATCGTCATCATTATGCTGATGCTTCTTTTCTGGGGAAAAACCTTTGGCTTTTCTGCTAATCTAAGGACCATTTGCAGCATGTTGGGCGCGGACAAAAAGAACAGCTTTTTTAATTTCGACTGGCGGGCACAACGCTGGAATCTGCTGTTTCTGGCAGGTGCTATCATCGGCGGATGGCTGTCGTCCGCCTTTCTGAGCAATCCGGATGACCTGCGTTTATCGGCTGCCACCGTAACCGATCTTAAAGCCCTGAACATACACTTTAACGGCGGCTTAAACCCGGATGAACTATTTTCGTTACGGGCGCTTGCCAACCTGGGAAACTGGGTGTTGCTCCTTATCGGTGGCGCACTGGTGGGTTTTGGCTCCAGGTATGCCGGCGGTTGTACCTCGGGTCATGCCATTTCTGGTCTGTCGAACCTGCAACTGCCTTCGCTAATCGCTGTTATCGGCTTCTTCATAGGTGGCTTAATCATGACCTGGGTAATTATGCCTTTAATTTTTTAATATGATGAGATCACTGAAATACATATTGGCCGGCATACTCTTTGGCATCATCATGGTCAAATCCGAAGCGGCATCCTGGTACCGTATGCAGGAAATGTTCAGATTTCAGTCCATTCACATGTACGG
>CBFGNP010000759.1:0-2455 GCA_965650095.1 uncultured Pedobacter sp.
CTACATGGTATGCATTATTCCCACTAATTGTACCGTCGGAGCCGTCGTTACTGTCTAAATCGCCGCTTAAAACAGAACCGCCCGCCGCAGACGGTAATATCCGGTCATCAGTTAAATCACCAATGCCGTTATCCGGGTCGAAACCGCCGTAAACCTTCACATCCGTTACCAGCAGGAAGGCGTTATCCCGGTCCTTGTTTGTTCCGAAGTTAGCCCCATCTTCCGGGCTATATAATGGTTTGTATGTTCCTTTCGCAACCCAAATCTGTTTAATCGCAGTGTTGCTTTTGGCCGCCTTTAAAGCATCGGCAAGCTGTGGAACCGCATTCCCCCAGCTGGAGCCGTCACCCACGGCACCTTGTTTTACATAGACAATACCGTTGGTAGGTGTGACGGTTTGGGCCTTCGCAAAAAGGCTCAGTGATAAAAAAAAAAGGAGAGCGAATAACCATCGAAGGTCTAGGGGAGCAATTTGGCGTTTCATTTTAAATTCAATTCGAATGATTGGTTTTGCTGGTTTAATTTCTACAGCATTTAAGAAACAGCAAATTTAGGGGAACAGCGCGCTAAATAACAAATTTCAAGGCTTACAAAAGCCTTACAATTGCATCGCAGTTGCCATAAGTGGTGGGTTTAGCTATTTGAAGCGAAAGGATGTGATGGGAATTAGTTTAGGGGCTTAAATTATATCTGTCACAAATTGTTCCAGTCCCTGCTGGCTCGTTAATCCAAGCTTTTTGCGGATGCGGTGTTTGGTAACCATCATTGCATTCGAAGATATCCCTTGTAGGGCTGCCATCTCCTTATTGTTAAAGCGCAACTTTTCCATGGTGAGACATCTGATCTCTGCCGGAGTGAGCTCGGGATACTTTTGCTTCATGATGTGCTGAAAACCCGGATATACTTTTCCAAACAATTCACTAAAGCGTTGCCAACCCTCATCGTTGAGTACCACCTGCTGGGTGAGTTGCTCAATAAGTTTGCGGTTGTCTGCCGATTCTTCTTCCCGCTCGAGTTGCTGTATCTGTCTGTCTTTGGCCAGAGCTTCTCGCGCAAAAGCTTCCAGTTGCTGTTGTGCCTCCCCTAGCTCGTGCTCGGCCTTCAGAAGTTTCAGGTCGTGGTTCTTCAGCCGGATCTCATCAATCTTCCTTTGTCGGTATGCCAGGAAAAGTACCAATAAGAGTATCACCACCATTACACAAAGAATAAGATTTCGTCTTCCAACCTCTTTTTCACTTTCGGCACGGTGCTTTTGTTCTGCGGCCCTGTTTTGACTGGCCATTGCTTCCCGGTTGGCCCGTAAGATGAGTAACGCACTGAACTTTTTGTTGTAATTTTTATCCGCAGCCAGCGCCGAATCGAGATATCGCGCAGCCTCGGCACGTTTGCCCATGCCTATATACCACTTGCTCATGACGGGGTACAAAAGTCGTAGCCTGTCCCGCTGTTCAGAACGGTTTATATAATTCAGCGCTTTGTCCAGGTAGTTTTTGGCCAGTACAAGATTATTTTGATACAACCATATGTCAGCCAAGGGCGTAGCTGATCCGGCAGCAAGGCCAAAATCCTTATATTTTTCAGCAATACGTATATCTTTTTCAAATAGAGGAATGGCTAAATTGTACTCTTCCCGCAGATAATGGTTGTATCCTAAGTTCCCAGCGGCGATACCTTCCCATTGATCTGATTCATTTTTTACCTCATTGGCCAATTGCCGGAAACAGCTGTCTGATCGCGAGAGTTGGTTCAGCTTTTGGTAGGCCAATCCCATATTGTTAAGTGCGCGTCTCCAGGCATAGATGTAAAAATCGTTTTTAGGTAATGAGGCCACGCGTTTGAAGTATACAATCGCCTTTTCATAGTCTGCAAACTGATAGTAAGCATTACCCATCTCCTCAAGGTCGTTTGCTTTATCAGGAAAATCGACAACGTCCATGTATTGTAGCATACTATCCAAACGGATATATCCTTCAAAGGATTTTTCGTATTGCTGTGCATCCCAATAGTGTCTTGCGAGTACCACAGCTGCACGACAGCTAATGGAGAGGACATTTCCCTTTATTCCTTTGGTCAGAACATTTTCCAGCTTGACGAGTCTTTTAGTTACAAACTGATTGGAAATAGTCCGAAAATCATAATAGGCATCTAATAAATCTGCTTCAAGAAGTAGCTCTTTGTCCCCAAAACGATTTGCGAGAGCGCGCATTCCTTTTAGCGTGTCTGCCAGTGCATGTCGACTGATAGGTTTTCCTACCACATTGCCATAAAGCCGGTGGATGACATCTAGCCGTTGATTATAAGGTTTGCCCACCATTTCTGCATATTGTGCCATTGCAGTTGTGAGGGTCGTTATAAAAAAGAAGAACAAAACAAATCGCTTCATACGTCACCAAAGATAACCGTCCGAATTAAGTTTATTTAAAGTATTTCAGATATTTGAATACAAATATTCTCT
>CBFGNP010000760.1:0-2451 GCA_965650095.1 uncultured Pedobacter sp.
GGAGTGCCATCAGAAAAACAAATTTTGATCTAACCCTGAATGCCAACATTAGCTTTAACAAAAATCAGGTTAATTCATTGGGTGGTCTCGCTTATTATGCCGGAACTTCTGGCTGGGCGTCTACCGAAGTTGGAGAGGACTACCGTGTTGAAGAAGGCGCATCCGTCGGAAGAATTTTTGGATATCAAAATGATGGCAGATATGAGGTTTCTGATTTTAAACCTTACAACGGAAGTGCATGGCAATTAAAGGACGGGACGGTAAACTCAACCGATATTATAGGGGCTTTAAGACCCGGGTCAATGAAGCTTAAAGATCTTACAGGAGATGGCGTTGTTAATTTATCAGACCGAACGATCATAGGAAATGCAAATCCTTCACATACAGGAGGATTCTCCTTAAACTCCAGGATATATAACTTCGATGTTGGGGCTTATTTCAACTGGAGTTACGGTAACGATATCTATAATGCTAATAAAATAGAATATACCTCTACCAGTAAATACAGTTCAAGAAACATGATCTCGACGATGAGAAGTGGGGAACGCTGGAATAATTTACGTCCGGATGGGACGATCAGTAATGACGCCGCCGAACTGGAGGCCATGAACGCAACCACCACACTTTGGTCTCCTTATATGTCTAAATATGTTTTGAGCGACTGGGCTGTAGAAAACGGGTCTTTCTTAAGATTAGGAACTTTAACCCTAGGCTATACCTTGCCAAAAACAATTGCGCAAAAACTAAAAATGAAAAGCTTAAGGGTTTATGCATCCGGATATAATGTATTCGTATTAACCGACTATAGCGGATTTGATCCGGAAGTATCAACGAGAAGAAAAGACCCATTGACACCAGGCGTGGATTATTCTGCCTATCCGAAAAGCAGAACATACGTGCTGGGTCTGAATGTAAATTTTTAATGGACCGTTAAAATAAAAAGAGATGAAAAAGATTGTTTATATATTGTCAATGATTACAGCCATCGGTGTCGCAAGCGGTTGTAAAAAGGTTTTTGAAACACCTAATGAATCTGCTTTAGATGTATCTGTGGTTTTTTCTACACCTTCCTTAGCCGAGTCTGCCATAGTTGGGATCCTGCAGTCCTTCGGTGAAACCAACTCTTACCGGGGCCGTTATTTAGTTAACTATGGCGTAAATACTGATGTCGAGGTTTATAATAGCTTAAAAAGTACGACAGGTGAACAGGCGAAATTGTCTAATTACAATACCAATCCAGACAATGGTCAAATGAATACCGATAACAATGCCTGGGCAAAGTTTTACGAGTCGATAGAAAGGGCTAATCTGGCCATTAGCGGGTTAAGAAAATACGGAAATGTAAGCACCCGACCCGAAATGGCCCAGATCTTAGGTGAAATTTTAACCTTAAGAGCAGTGCTGTATAACGACTTAATTAAGGGTTGGGGAAATGTTCCGGCCAGATTTGAGCCGATAACTATAGCAACGCAATATGCGCCAAGAAGTGATAAAGATGTGATCTATAAGCAATTATTAATGGATCTGGATGAAGCCGCAACACTATTACCATGGCCAAACAAATCTGCCGTAACCAGCACAGTAGAACGTGTTAATAAGGCATTTGCAAAAGGTTTAAGGGCCAGATTGGCCTTAGCTGCAGGTGGATATTCCAAGCGCTTGGATGGTTCGACGAGGTTAAGTACAGATCCGGAGCTGTCCCGCGATAAAATGTATGCCATTGCCAAAAAAGAATGTGTGGAAATCATAGGCAGTAATGAATTACACCTGCTTGGCTTTGAAGAGATTTTTAGGAAATTTAATGAAGAAGCAGGTGCAGCAGGTCTGGAATCAATGTGGGAAATTCCATTTAGCGAAGGAAGAGGACGTGTTATTTTTGATTTGGGGGTTAAACACACCAAAACTGATAAGTATACAGGGCAAAACAGAGGTGGAACAGATGGGCCGAACCCAATAATGCTTTATGAATATGATCGGGATGATGTAAGAAGAGATGTTTCGGTCGTACCTTACGAATGGGATAGGGCTACTGCTGATGCTGCTGATAAAGGAGGCTTCCAGGTCCCTTCTGCTTTAGCGCGTTTATATTTTGGTAAATACCGCTACGAATGGCTGAAAAGAAGAGTGACCTCAACCAATGATGATGGATTAAACTGGATGTATATGCGTTATGCCGACGTGGTATTAATGGCTGCTGAATCCATTAATGAATTAGACGGTCCTGCGGCAGCTGCGCCTTACTTGAAAATGATTCTTACCAGGGCATTTCCTACTAATCCGACGAAAGTTGATACCTACATGGCGCAGGCAACGGCAAGTTCAGTAACTTTCTTTAATGCAATTGTAGACCAAAGGGCATTGGAATTTTGTGGCGAGATGTTGAGAAAAGCTGATTTAATCCGCTGGAATTTATTAAGCACAAAACTAAATGAAGCTAAAACTAAACTGCAG
>CBFGNP010000761.1:0-2444 GCA_965650095.1 uncultured Pedobacter sp.
CCTTTATTTTCTTTGATGAAATCATCAAAATTTTTAATGAACGCATTCGTGAAGTCCTGGTAGGTCGCATAATGCTCACCTTCATTGGCTGCATTCAATACCTTTTGGGCAATAAACCGGTTGATCTTTTCATCAGTAAATACGGGGTAGGAAATGACTGCTTTGGAGGTATCCTTTACATTTCCATTTCCCGGAACAGTATTTTTACTGTATACTTTTACCGAATCGTAGGTGAAGGACAAGTCTGTATGATCAGCCTGATTTGCAGTCGTACCTGTATTTACCGTCTTTTTCTCATTCTGGCAGGCGATAAAACTCAATGAGATTAAAAGTATGACTAGTTGTTTCATGGGAATTGTTTTTATATAGATCATCGGTAGTAACAGCTTACAATCTTTCTTTGGAGAACGATCCATTTAGCCAGCCTGACTCGAGGTCTGCAGCGTATTTGTTGTAGAAATTAATTGCGGGTTCGTTCCAGTCCAGCACCTGCCAGTTCATGCCATTAAAGTTCTTGTCTTTAGCTTCTTGTATCACCCTTTCAAAAAGAAGTTTTCCAATTCCTTTGCCCCGGTAAGCCTCTGTTACGATAAAATCCTCAAGGTATAAACGGCGACCTTTCCAGGTGGAGTATCTGGTGTAGTAAATAGCAAAGCCTGCAATAAATCCATTTTCCTCGGCTACGAAGGCGTCCCATACTTTATGCGTTCCAAAACCGGCATCAATAAACTCTTGGAGTGTAACGGTAACTTCCTGCGGTGCCCTTTCATAAACAGCCAGTTCATTAACCAGCTCCAGTAACCTTACACAATCTTCCTTTAAGGCTGGCCTTATATTTATACTCATTTATTTCTCGCTCTCTTTGTAATGTTTGATTGTTCTTTTTCCAAAAATATTGCTGCCGATCCGAACCATGGTACTGCCTTGTTCAATGGCCAGCTTATAGTCGCCCGACATGCCCATGGATATCTCCTTAAAATAAGCATCTTTCCTAAAGAAGCTCACTTTAATGCCATCAAAAAGTGTCTTCAGCTCGTTAAATTCATCTTTGGTTTGTTTTTCCAGTGCGTGATTGCTGGCGATGCCCATCAAACCAACAATGCGTACATTTTGCATGGCTGCAAATTCTTCAGAGCGAAGCAGCTCTATGGCCTCATCGAAGCCTAACCCGAATTTGGTGTCTTCATCGGCAATATAGATCTGCAGCAGGCAATCAATCACCCTTTTGTGCTTCGCTGCCTGTTTGTTAATTTCTGTCAGCAGTTTCAAACTATCCACTGATTGGATCAGGCTAATAAAAGGAGCAATGTACTTTACCTTGTTGGTTTGCAGATGCCCAATCTGGTGCCAGGCTATATCTTGCGGTAACTGCGCTTGTTTATCAACGAGTTCCTGTACAATGTTCTCCCCGAAAATCCTTTGCCCCGCATGGTAAGCTTCTAAAACAGCATCAGCGTCCTGGAATTTTGATACGGCAATCAATTTAACGGATAGTGGGTCTAATTCGCTTTTATATTTTAATAAGTTATCTGCTATACTCATTTATCAGTATTTTTGGTAAAATTAACAACCTTAGCGAACTTTGTCTAAGAAATAATGATGTTTTAACATAATGAGGAACTTTCTATATATCGTAGTGGTCTTTTTTTTTGCTTCGGGATGTAAGCCGGGTATTCCCAAGGATATCATCCAGCCGGAAGAAATGGCAAAGGTACTACACGATATTCATATGGCCGACAGCCGCCTGGGGATGGTTGCACGTCCCGATTCGGTGAAAATTATAGCTGCCGGTTATTATCAGGGGATCTATCAAAAATATGGTATCGATTCTGCGCTTTATACCAAAAGCATGGACTATTATTACGGGGATCCGAAGGCCCTGAATGATATTTACCTCAAGGTAACCGGCCAGTTAACTAAGGAGAAAGATGCTATTTTAAAAGCTGATTCTTTGTTTAACGCAAAAGAAATGGCCAAAATAAGGATCAAAGCTGCCAGGGATTCGACCCGTACAGCCGATTCCACTTTTTGGGCTAACTTTTTGTTAAAAGACCCGGTGAAGCTAAAAGATAGTACACTAAAAGACAGCACTAAATTAAAAGATACGATTAAAAAACGTATCGATGTAATCAGGTTAAAAATGGACTATAAAGGTCCTAACGATTTAAAATAAGTATGTTATATCCAGAGAATTGTTTGGAGCGTTTGGGGTTTAATGAGGTAAGGCAACTTATTTATAAACACTGTTTAAGTCCGATGGGACAACAAATGGTCGGCAAGATGCAGGTGATGACCAAGTTTGACCAGATCAATAAGTTTTTACGGCAAACGAATGAGTTTAAAAGTATTCTGGAGAACCAGGAGCCTTTACAGATCAGCACATTTTTCGACATTAAAACCCTTGCCGATAAAATCCGCGTAGAAGGAACCTACCTGGTGGAGGA
>CBFGNP010000762.1:0-2434 GCA_965650095.1 uncultured Pedobacter sp.
TGCCACACTTGGATGTACACCATCTCCTGTCCAATGCTTACCCGGCGCTCTTTTCTCGGCGTCATCAAAAACTTTCTGAAGAGGAATCCAGGATGCATTAAATTCTGTAGCGATTTCCTGTGCCGCAACCTGATATTCTTTAAACTCCGGATACCAGGTATCATCAACTGCTTTAACTTTATTTACGGCAAAAGGTTGTGCAATGATGAGTTTGATATTTGGCAGCTGTTCTCTGGTTCTCTGGAGCAACTTTCTAAAGTCATCCTGATAAATTTTGGTTGTACCGCTGTATTTCCCGTTATGCTTATGCCAATAATCGTTAACACCGATTAAAATACTCAGTACGGTTGGTTTAAGACCGATACAGTCTTTATCCCATCTTTCTGCAAGCTGATAAACTTTATTTCCGCTGATGCCCCGATTGTAGATCTGCAGGTTTTTGTCGGCATGTTTATTCAACAGCTCGCTTGCCGCTAAAAAAGCATAGCCCCTACCCAAAGCAGCTGCGTCATTAAATTTATCATTATCCCTGGCTCTTCCCGCGTCCGTAATAGAATCTCCCTGAAATAAAATAACATCATTTTCAGACAAAGTAATCTTCGACTTTTTTTCAGTCGGGGCCGCCGTCAATAATCCAGGACTTACCAAAGTTATTAATCCGCCAACCGAAACTGTTTTAAGAAAACTACGCCGTTCTTGTTTTGTTGTACTATCCATATAAGAAATATTATTTTTTTATTTAAAGGTATTTATTTATTTGTATTTCCCGGCCCGAAAACACGGTCATCCTCAACATTTATTCATGGTGATTCATCTGCTCAATTACCTCCATGATGGCTTTGTCACCATAACCATTCATTTTCATACTGTTTACGGCTTTCCAGTAATAGGTGCGACCTTCTTCTATCTTACCGCCGACGAGCATTAGTCGACCGGCTTTTTTACAGGCTTCTATTGTCTCATTCCAGGTTTCGAGCCCTTTACTGCCTGCAAGCATTTTGTAGAACCGCAGTGCCTCCTCTGGCTTTTCCGTCCTTTCGTAATAGCGCGCAATATCCATTACTACATAGGGTTGAATATGTCCGTATGACTCATAAGCAGCAATCAGCCTTTCTAAAGGGACTTCCAATGACTGATCGTGCAGGTCGGTAAGCAAATAGATCAGCGCCGGATCATACTGATCGAACCGTTCCGGCTTAAGCTGGTAAAGCAATGAGATCAATTGCCTCGACTCGCCCATATGGGTACCATATACTTTTTCAGAATAGCGGCGAAAAAGGGCCTGCCCGGCAACCTCTTCCATCAGTAAACTACGTCCTGCGCCACCGGATTGCTTGTATACCCCCGGGATACCGGCAAAGCCTTTATTCCAGTTGATATACTTTTGACCTTTTTGTGGGAAGATAAACTGCTTTAAAAATGAAGTCACAAAAGGTGATTGCCAAATATGCCCTGCTCCGAGTCTAAGCGCCTCAGAAGGAGCGTTAGAATTGGACAGGAGAATTAAGGTATACCCCATTTCCGGTACACGAACCAGCAGGGAAGCATAAGAATCGGCATGCCCATAATGCCAATGGATTTTTTTGCCTTCGAAATCTTCGGTGAACCAGCCGATGCCATAAGGACTTTTTGAGCCGTCAGTTAAGATTTGCGGGGTAGTTACCTTTGCATAATTAGCTGCTGTGATCAGTTTATTATCATCATAGCTGATCGTATATTTGGCCAGGTCATCCAGAGTTGACAGGATACCTGTAGCCGGGAAAGCCTGTGTCCAGCGATAATTTACGGTATCTTCCTTAAACGCGTGTTTAAGCGTATCATAAACATAAGGCGTGGCAATGTGCTTAAACAGGGTATCTTTACGGCTGTCCGGGAAACCCGCGATGGTATGTTCCATATGCAGAGGTTCAAAGATCCTCTTTTGAAGTTCAAGGGAATAGCCCTCAGTAAAAGGTATGTGGCCACCGGCTGATTCAAAGACCCCATAAATATAATTGAACCGTTGCCCGTTGTAGACGAAAGAATTGCCGGGCCCATCTTCGGAAGTGTGGCTCAGGAAATGCCTTATGCGCGTATTCGCGTCCACGTTATAAGGCCACCCAAAGTAAGTGTTGATAAACCGGTAGTTCAACGCGTAATCCTCAAGTGATGCTTTCTGCTCCTGTTCGTATTGCATCATTAAGTTTGCCGTAAAAGTTTTAGTGAGAGATGCGATCTGAAACATGTAGTCATCTGTTAGTGGCGCTTTTTTCTCCAGGTTGGCATATCCCTCTACCTGACGGTAGATAATTGTGCTATCTTTTACCACGGCAATAGCGATGCCGGGTAATTGCAAAATGTCTTTATAACTACTCAGTTCATTATGAAACAAGTCAAGGTCACCAGTACCAGGTGTTATGGATCTCGACTGGCTGTAGGAACTCAGGCCATAAAG
>CBFGNP010000763.1:0-2425 GCA_965650095.1 uncultured Pedobacter sp.
TTTTCTGCTCGATTGCATAAGATTGTCCAGGAATTAGACGAATTGAAAATAGGATTTAAGCTTATAGAAAAGGATCAGGTAACGGAAGAAAAATATAGACTTGATGAGCGTAAACGCCGGTTGCTGTCTGAATTGGACTCGTGTACGCGCGGCAGGGATTTATTTAGAGAAATACTTGCCTACAAGAAGCAAAAGGAAGTGTTTAAGGAGATGGAGGCTTATGTTTTGCCTGAGCAAATGAGTAGTTTTAAGGTATTCCTTGCTAAGGAAAAAGAGATGATTGAATCTGGTGATAAGCATTTGGTAAAAAGAACTACAGAGGAGCTAAAGAAGCTTAATAATAAGATTTACCTGCAGAATGATCAGAACTATATTGGCATTTTCTTAGAATTTAGAATGCTTCCGGCAACGGTATATCAAAATAATGCGAATATTGAAGAGTTGCTTATTAGGGGGGATGAAGCAATCGTTTTAAAGGATTATGTATTGTTGAAGCAACTGATTAATATTCTAATAGGTAAACTTAAGCCGGAATATTTACAGAGGGCTCCGGCCAAGCTTAAGCAGCAAGGTGATATTTCTGGTCTTAAAATGGGTGTTAAATAAATATTGAGATAACGCTATTTCATAATAAGTCAGATCCTTCCATAAGTCGGAACGTTTATAGACGTTTAAAAAATCATTCCTTGATTTGCTTACAAGCTTCAGGGATTTGCATACATGCGCGCAATTTGGCTTACCGATCTTTGAACCATGGAAATAAAACAAATAGCATTGGGCAGCCAGGGTTTGGTTGTGCCAGTGATCGGCCTGGGCTGTATGGGTATGACGGGTTTCGAAGAAGCACATATGTACGGCCCTGCGGATGAGCCGGAAGCCGTCGCGACGATTCACCGTTCGCTCGAGTTGGGCGGTAATTTTTTAGATACTGCCGATCTATACGGGCCACTAAAAAATGAGCAGCTCATTGCGAAGGCAATCAACGGTAAACGTGATCAGTATATTTTGGCCACCAAGTTTGGCTGGGAAATCGATGACAACAATAAGGTGACCTGGGCCATCAATGGTAAAAAAGACTATGTAAAGAAATCTTTAGAGCGTTCGCTAAAGAATCTCAATACGGCTTACATCGATCTGTATTACCTGCACCGCCTGGATAAAAATACGCCGATCGAGGAAACGGTTGATGCCATGGCCGAGCTGGTTAAAGAAGGTAAAGTGGGTTATATCGGTCTGTCGGAAGTATCGTCTGAAACGGTTAAGCGAGCGCATGCCGTGCATCCGATCACCGCAGTACAAAGTGAGTATTCTTTATTTGAACGAACGGTGGAAGAACGCGGTGTGTTAGCAACATTAAATGAACTTGGTATTGGGTTTGTAGCCTACTCACCATTGGGCCGTGGTTTTTTATCGGGACAGATCAAAAGCATCAATGACCTGCCGGAGAACGATTTCCGTAGAGCGATTCCGCGTTTCCAGGGCGAAAGGTTTAATAAGAATATTGAATTGGTTAAGGCAATTGAAGCTATGGCTGAAACAAAAAACGTTACTTCTTCACAGCTGGCTTTAGCCTGGATCATGAGCAAGGGGATTTTACCGATCCCGGGAACGAAACGCAGAAAGTACCTGGAGCAAAACCTTGCGGCGACCACCATTGAGTTGACACAGGCAGATCTTTCACAACTGGAAAGCATCGTGCCTTTGGGTACGGACACGGGCGCACCTTATGATGAGTTTAGTATGGGCTTAATTGATTAGTTTTGCTTATGAATGCTATTAACTCCATATCAGAATTTCACCGATTGCTGTCATTGTCCGAACCTCGCCACCCGTTGGTGAGCGTAATCAATCTGGCGGAAAGTGTTTTTTTGGAAGACCCGATCTGGAAAGGTTTTGTTAACCAATTTTATTGCGTGGCCCTCAAACGCGAAGCCAAAGGCAAGATCAGGTACGGACAGCAGCATTATGATTACGATAAAGGAGTATTGAGTTTTACTGCACCTAACCAGGTGCAACAACTGGACCTGCAAAATATAGAATGCGGGTCCGGTTATCTCCTGATCTTTCACCCGGACTTCCTGTTACAGCATAATCTGGCAAACAGCATTCATCGCTACGGTTTTTTCGATTACGCGGTTAACGAAGCGCTGCACCTGTCGGCCGAGGAAGAAGATGACCTGATTACAATCCTCCATAAAATTGATAAGGAGTGCCAGCATATCGATAAGCATACCCAGGAGATCATTCTGACACATATCGAGAGCCTGCTAAAATACTCCAACCGTTTTTATGAGCGGCAATTTTTGACCCGCAAAAATAATAATTCAGCGCTACTGACCAGGTTCGAGCAGTTGCTCGATGACTACTTTAACAGCGACGTACAGCGTTTGCTCACGGTACAATATATTGCTGCGCAGATGAACCT
>CBFGNP010000764.1:0-2418 GCA_965650095.1 uncultured Pedobacter sp.
GGCAGCAATTTCTTTGGCTTCATTCGCATTGATCTTTTTTTCGTAAGCTCTTTTAACCGCATACACAGACATGTTCATGGTACGTTCGAAATATAGGTTTACTTTATTGGCACCATATTTCTTTTCCAGTTCCGCCTTGTTGGCATACAGATATGCAAAGGCTTGCGAGGATGGGTTGTTCAGATATTTCAGCGCAAGATCCCAGTTGTGGGCTTCCAGTAAAGAAGCTTTTTCCAGGCCATCGAAATAGACTTTCGCCACAGCGCCCATTTTATCGGACTCGTAGGCTTTTTCAAGTGCTTCCAGATAAGCAATGGCAGTCCCTTCAGAATGATCACCAGAATTGAATTTTTTAGCCAGGCCAAATGCTGTGCTTTCCGGTTTCAGTGCTTTGCTGGCTTCAGCCATAAATTCAGATGAGGGCATGCTGCCTACAATCTTATGCACCACCTCACCTTCGCCATTGATGAATAGGTAAGTAGGGTAGGCACTTACGCCATATTTATCCTTTAATGCAAGGCCTTCACCTTTTTCCATATCGTATTTCACATTGTGAAAGGTATTGTTAAACAGATCGGCCACGTTGTCCCTGGTAAACACATCTTTGGCCATCATTTTACAAGGGCCGCACCACGAAGTGTAGGCATCAAAAAAGATAAGTTTGTTTTCTTTTTTTGCGGTGGCCAGCTGGGTTTTCCAATCGGCTTCCTTAAAAGTGATCTCGCGGTTCTGAGCCGAAGTGGAGAGGGCTGCAAGGCAGGCAAGTCCGGTTAATAGTCGTTTCATGTTTTAGTTAGTTTTATCGTTTGCTAATTGGAGCGGAATTTAGCCTAAGCCCGGACCTGCAGCAGTCCGGGCTTATATTTTTTATAACGGATTCTGTTCTAAGTTCGGGTTCATCTGGATCTCTGTTGGCGGCAAGGGATAGATTATGCGTTTATCATCAGCAGAAATGGTTAACGGACTGGTGTTGAAGTAGTCTGTATAGTTCCTTTTCATTGGCAAGCCATTACGGAAATCATCATATGATCCGTGACCTTCCCATGCCAACTCCAGCCGGCGTTCATTTAAAGCCGCCTGGAAAATTGTCATCCCAGCTGTAGCGAGACTTGCAGTCGTCCATGCGGGTGCGGTTGCCCTTGTTCTTACTGCATTAAGTGCAGTTAAAGCGTTGACATCGTCACCTATTTTCGCCAGTGCCTCTGCTTTGTTCAGGTACATCTCGGCTAAACGCAGGTAAGGAGTTCCGCTCCGCGTGTGTGCGCTGAAGTCGAAGCCACCAGGAGGGGCAATCGGAAGGTAGTTGTATTTGTTTACTGAGTTCCGTTTCTTATCAGCAAGTGTAATGCGTTTATCAGTTTCCACCGTAAGGAAGTTTTTTCTCAGATCCCCTGGATTTTGATTTAAAATGGTGGTGTAATCTGGCGATGCTGCATATTCTCCCTGGTAAGGGTTGCCAAACACGTCCTTAGCGATCAGGAATTCATTGATCTTATTTCCGTTCGCATCATCATGCCTAAAGCTGAATATGGCTTCTTTGTTGGTCTTGCTGTCTATTGCAAAAGAGCTGCTGTAGGCCGTACCCTGAAGCAGGGTATATTTAGGTGAGGCAATCACCTTGTCTGCATATTCAACCGCCTTTGTGTTGTATTCATTTTGCGGATTACCCGGTGTTCCTCCCATGTACAGGTATACACGCGATAAAAGAGCCCAGGCGGCTTCTTTGCTGGCGTAATTATTCGGATTCCCGGCCCTCGGCTGATTCATTAATGCTGCCGCTTTTTCCAGATCCTCAATGACCTGTGCATATACCTCTCTAACGGTATTTCTTTTGGGTGCATAATCCTTGTCGACCATTGAGCTTAAGGACAAAGGTACAGCCAGTTGCGACGCGTTGTTGTCATAATAAGGGCGACCGTAAACCCTTACCATATTGAAATAAGCCAAAGCCCTCAGGAAATAATTTTCACCTTTAAGCTGATCGTAGGCTGCACCTTGGCCATCTGTTACGGCATCAATAATTTTGTTAGCCCCAAATACGATGCGGTAAGACATTCTCCAGAAGGAGGTAGTTACGCCCTGGGCCGGTGAATTATTAAAAATGTACCCGTCATTTCTGCTTTGTGGATAAGCCTGTGTAACGGATAGCAGGTTATTACCTTTCAGTTCACTTAGGTTGAACCAGTTCATAGCATATTGGCTGTCTCCGGCCGACTGGCTAACCAGCAGGGCATAGTTTCCGTTTGTCGCTACAGCCAATCCATCAAGGGTAGTTAACAGTTCCTTGTCTGGTTTGTCGTTAAAAGGCCGTATGTTTTCGTCGATTGATTTTTTGCAGCCAGGCAATACAATTGCTGCAAAACATATAAATGCGGATAGTATGTACTTTTTCATGGTCTGCTCTTTAAAATGTTAACT
>CBFGNP010000765.1:0-2418 GCA_965650095.1 uncultured Pedobacter sp.
AGAATGATATGATCCAAAATCAATAGGTCAAGTAATTTCCCTACTTCTACCAGTCTTCTGGTAAGGATAAGATCTGATTGACTGGGTTTCAGATTTGAACTCGGATGGTTGTGGCAAAGGATGATCCCGCTGGCGCAGCTTTTCAAAGCGATCCCGAATACCAGTTTCGGATCAACCAATGTTCCGGAAAATCCACCGCTTGATATCTCAGTCATACCGATTACTTTGTTACCACGGTTTAGTAACAAGATGTAAAACTGCTCGTTCATTTCTATTCTTCCCTGATCCCAGTTGTTGAACAGAATGTTGTAGGCATCTTTTGATTGGGTGATCTTAGGCCTTTCATTAACATTGAATTTAGGCTGATAACTTACTTTAATTTCCGATACCATAAACAGGGAATTTTGGATTTGCGCTTTCATCGTCTTAAATTTTTAATTGAAAATTTGATTAATTGTGCGCGCCTCCCGGGCGGGACTGAGCAAGCAAAAAATGCAGCGGAATAAATAGACATGAGGGGAAAGGCCATTTGAGCGTTTATGCCGAACAATTTTTGCGCCCCGAAGGTACCGGCCGAACTTAGTGTCGGATTAATAGAATAGCTCCTCCTCTACTGGTCTTCAAATACATTTCTGTTAATGGGGTCAAAACGCCGCCCACTGTTCAGCGGGCGGCGTTTTGACCCATGCTAATCATAAAGAACATGGACCATTAGCTTATATTTTTCATTGGTACTGACCTTATCCGCATATTTAATGATCCGGTCGTTGACAAAAAGCGCCTGTAGGTTAAAGCAAAGCTGATCGGAGAACACCTGACTACAGCGAATTATGTCCAATTCAAATCTTTCGATCCGTTGCATCGTTTGGCGGGATAAGCTCAGCCATTCCTCAAAACTGAAAAACCCAAAATCCCAGCTTTCCCTGTATTGCTGCTTGTGCTCCTCGAAATCTGAGCAGACCCTTTTCAAATTTTCAATAAACGGTTTTACTTCCTCTGGAAATAACTCATGCAAAATTTTAGCTTTTGCGGTATTGTCTAAATTTATGATAGATTTCATGGTTGTTCCTTGATTGACGGAATGCCGTCTGTGAATACTTCGTTTAATTTGCCTGCTTCAAATTGCTTTTGAGGCTGCCCAGCTTTTGGAAGATGTCCTTCCAGATCACGGATATTAGGGTCCATGACCATCGGATTAAAAGTGCATGATTAAAACCCGTTTCCCAGTAATGCGCTCGGCGATCCAAACATGGTTTTGCCCCCGGCCACTGATGTATCCGTCTCCCGACTTGCTGACAATCTTTGCGCAGTCTTTATCGAGATTTCTAAGCACAAATTCCCTGTAATCTTCTGAGTTCTGTTTTGCTAGCTCAAAGATTGCTTTCCCTGATCCATTGTAGGCTTGCAAAAAGCGGGTCACCTCTTTTAAATCTTTTGGAAAATGTGAAGTTTCTAACAGCGCAAATAAGATATCCTCCTTACGATCCGTTCCACCTCGCAGCAAATAAATTCCGTGGGTATGCACCCGCCAGCCGTTGTAGCCATGCAGGCAGCAAAAAGCGCAGGCCAGATTAAAAACTGTGATTTCATTTTCACCCTGATCGGTGTATAGTGGCACTCCTTGCACATCTAAAGCGCATAATTCTATCGGTGCATGTGGTTGCTTCTTCATATTAGAATCAATTAGGTATTTAGGTTTAAAGGGGGAATGCTCCCCCATAAAAAGATGCTTGATTATCTGCGGAACCTGATTAACCGGGTTCCTCTTCGTTTGAGGTAACTTGCGGTATAACCGTTGTCCTCAATGATTCCCCGTATCAGCTTTTCCGCTAGTTCAGCGGTATACCTGTCTCCGGGATGCATTTTCGAATCATCCAGATTGATGAAATGCTTCAGCACTTTAGCCAATTCAAAAAGCGCCTTTTCTCTGTTCTTTCGTTATAAATACACATGATCAAAGAATTAAAGGGAAGATTGGATAATTACACCTTGGGCTATCTGCTTTCCCCAATAGATGGCATTATTGGAAATGTGCCTTTGCCAAGCTACTTCTGAGCGGCACCAGCGAAAACCGCGTTCCTTTAATTGCTTAATCACTTCCGCCGCTGGTTTACCGTCGAAGAACAATTGTAAGCGGTTCGCCTCCCTGTTCTCAAAAATTCGCACTCCATTGATTTCTACATGTACCGCAACCGTATCCGACAAGGCCTTTAGCCCCGCAATCCGCTTCTCAATACGTTTGATATTCGTATTGTTATTAGTCAGCACATAAGGCGCAAAGCCAACACCCCAGTACTGCGGCGTAATCAACTCCGTCCACATCTCAGACTTAGCAAACTTTAGTTTTAAAAAAACCTCCCGGTCATTCTTCCTCACCATCCTGTTGGCCGCCTTTACAAAAACCTGTGTACCTTTCAG
>CBFGNP010000766.1:0-2410 GCA_965650095.1 uncultured Pedobacter sp.
TGCTCTGGAACCTGAAACGCAGTGGAAAACTGGCAAATCTCGCCGGACTGATCATAGGCGGCTTTAAACTCAAACCTGATGACCCGGGAGATGAATTTGGTCGTACGATATATGAGGTGGTGATGGAAAAAGTAAAAGAATATGCGTATCCCGTATGTTTTGATTTTCCGGTAGGCCATCAAAAGAATAACTTTGCACTTAAATGTGGTGCAAAGCACATCCTCAATGTAGATGTAAATGGAAGTTCAGTCGTATCAATCTAACCCAGCAGCCATCCGGCTATCGGAACTGACCAATCAGATCCGGCAGGCCATTGATGGGGTGTTTGGGAACAGAACATTCTGGGTAATTGCCGACGTCACGAGTCACACTTATAAAGCACAAAGTAATTACCATTATTTTGAACTGGTAGAAAATGATAAGAGCTCCTCAAAGATTCTGACCAGAATAGCAGGCCGGGCCTGGGGAAATGCTGCGATAAACATTTCCAACTTTGAACAGGCAACCGGGCAAAAGTTTAAAAATGACATCAATGTACTGGTTCTGGTTTCTGTACAGTATAACCCGGCATTCGGGCTCCAGCTCAACCTGGTCGACATAGATACCAGCTTTACGCTGGGCCTGTTCGAGCAGCAGCGCAAGGAAACATTGGAAAGATTGCTCCGGGAAAATGCCGACTTCATACAGCTGGCAGGAACACAGTACAGCACCCGCAATAATCGATTGTCTTTAAATAAGGTATTGCAACACATTGCGGTCATCTCTTCGGCCACCTCTGCCGGCTACCAGGATTTCCGACATACGCTGGATCACAACAGCTTTGGCTACCGCTTCCAGATCGATGATTACTTTACCCCGGTACAGGGCGAAACCAATGCCAAACAGTTCCTGGCCAAAATTGTGGAAGTATTCCAGTCAGGCAAAGCCTATGATGCGCTGGTGATCATCAGAGGGGGTGGCGCGCAGACAGATTTTCTGATCTTCGACAATTACGAACTGAGCAGGGCCATTGCGAAATTCCCTATCCCTGTCATTACCGGCATAGGGCATCAGAAAAATGAGACCATTGCGGATCTAATGGCCCATACGGCGACAAAAACGCCGACAAAAGCGGCGGAACTCATCATTGCACACAACCGCATCTTTGAAGAAGGCCTCCTCAGCCTGCAAAATGTAGTAATGATCAAAACCTATCAGCTGATCAATTACCATAAGGACCGGCTAACGCACATCAACCAGGTCACAATGAGTACCACGAGGAACCTTTTGTATGAGCAGCACCGGAACATCATGAACCTGTCGCGACTGGTGCTTACGAATCCCAGGATCATCATCTCCAACCGGCAAAAAGACCTGGGGAATGTGATCAGTAATATCCAATCCTATAACAGGATGTACTTTACCAATAAAAGAGGGTATATCAGCCACTTTCAATCGGTGGTCAGGCTCATGAGCCCACAGAACATATTAAACAAGGGCTTCGCCATCCTAAAAGTAAACGGCCGGATAGCAAGCAATGCCGATGCCATTGAGGCTGGAACGGAACTGACGGTCAGGCTTGCATCCGCAGAAATTCAAACAACTGTAACCTCCAAATCAATCTTAAATGGAAACAACGAATTTAACCTATGAAAATGCGTATAAAGAGCTCACAGAAATAGCTCAGGAGATAGAAACTGAATCGGTATCTGTAGATGTGCTGGCCGAAAAGGTGAAGCGCGCATCTGATCTCATTGAATTTTGCCAGGCTAAACTGCGTGCCACAGAAACAGAGGTAAACAAGATCATTAAACAAATGGAAAACCCAACTGCTTAGTTACAGCCAGTTGTTCAGCTTATACCACTTAATGGTTTGCCGCACACCTTTTTCCAGGTTATATTCTGGTTCGTAAGCCAGGTCTGCCTTTGCACCTTCAATGGTACATGCCCAGTTTACTGCAGTGAGCTCTGCCATTTTTTCTTTATTTAAAGCCGGTGTATCTTTACTTTTTGCATAAAAAAAGTCCATCAAAGTGGCAAGCATGGCCACCAATGATACCGGAAGGTGAAACTTAAATGTTTTACGGTTTAAGGCTTTCTTCGCGAAAACTGCCAGTGCGTAACGGTCGTACCCACTTCCGTCAGAAATATTGTAGGCTTTATGCTGCATCGGAACCGTCAGGGCCTTCACAATTACCCTGACCAGATCTTTCACATATACAAAACTCAGTTGCTGTTTAAAGCTGCCTATGTGCGGCTCAAGGCCATTATTAATGCTGTTAAACAAGATAAACAGATCTTTTTCCCTCGGACCATAAACAGCCGTAGGCCGTATGGTAATTAAGGGCAAAGCGGTGAGCTTACTCAGGTATAGTTCGGCCAGCAGCTTACTTGCCCCATAATTGGTCACTGGATGGGGGGGAGTGCCATC
>CBFGNP010000767.1:0-2394 GCA_965650095.1 uncultured Pedobacter sp.
GTGACCTTGATTAAAAATGGGGATCGGCCGGAACGGAGAAGAGAAATGATAGGAGTACAGGGGCAAACAGAGCTCAGTTCAACAGAAATTTCCTTCCGCAACCAACGCCTTGATAAGATTTTCAATATTTTACGAAGCGATTTTTCTGCTGTTATCCGGTTTGATAAAACCCAATTTAAGCGTATGTACTTCACGGGAACTTTTAAGCGAAATGCCCAAACTGTAGCCCTTGTTTTAAATGAAATTGCACTGTTGAACCACTTAAATATAGAAAAAAGAGATAGCATCTATATTGTGAAACCACAATCAAATAAACAATCAACCAATTAATTCACGTAACCGACTAAACTATGGACCAATTTTTATTAAAAACAAGGCCTGTTTTTCACAGCATTGTATTAAGCTGTTGTTTTTTGCTTTTATGTGCAGGTACGGCGCTCGCACAAACCGGTGCAACAGTAACAGGGATTGTAAAGGATGCTCAGGGCGCCCTTCTTCCCGGAGTCTCTGTGAGAATCGAAAACAAGGCAACGAATTTTAAGGCCGGCACCAGCACCAATACCCAGGGGATGTTCTCTATCGGAGGCATACCTGCAGGTGACAATTACACCATCACCTTTACTTCAGTTGGTTACAAGCCAAAAGTGATGAACGGCTATGCCATCAGCTTGACTGATAAAATATCCATCGCTGTGGTATTGGATGAAGACGCCGCCGCCTTAGGGGAAGTAGTGGTTACGGCACTGGGCATAAAGCGCAATAAAAAAGCACTGGGTTATTCCATTGCTGAATTAAAAGGAAATGAGCTGACACAAGGCGCAGAAGCAAATGTCGCCAATTCCCTATCGGGAAAGGTTTCCGGTATACAGGTGAGCAGGGCTGCTTCAGGATCAGGAGGTTCATCTAAAGTCATCATCAGAGGTAATAATTCCCTGATTGGAAACAGCCAGCCATTGTACGTGGTAGATGGAGTTCCAATTGATAACCAGAATATAGGTTCGGCCACTAATACCGGAGGTACCGATTATGGAGATGGTATTTCCAACATCAATCCTGACGATATAGAGACCATTTCGGTACTGAAAGGACCTAATGCTGCAGCCTTATACGGGCAAAGAGGAAGTAATGGGGTAATCTTAAACACAACCAAATCCGGAACGGCAGGAAAAGGAATGAACATTCAGTTCAACAGTGATTTTTCTTTGGGTAATACACTGGTTGCTCCAGATTTTCAGAACGAGTATGCACAGGGACTGAACGGGAACTTCACGCATTTGAGACGGGCAGATGGCGGCATCATTACCATGAGCCAGGCCATTGCCGGTGGCATTTCTGGAACTCCGAAGATGAGCGCCGGTCGCGATCGCCTGACCCGTTCCAGTTGGGGTCCAAGAATGGAAGGTCAAAGCTATGAAGATCAATGGGGAAACCTGCTGACCCTTACACCGCAATCGGATACCTATACGGCATTTTTTCAGACAGAAAAACAGTATGTCAATAACCTGAGTGTAGAGGGAGGGAATGAAAAAGTAAACTACAGGCTATCATACGCCAATACTTATATAGATGGGTATGTGCCCACAAATGTGATCAACAGGAACAATTTTAATCTGCGCACACAGGCTAAAATTACCGATAAATTTAATCTTGATGCCAAGCTGAGCTACATGATGCAGGACGGAACCAACAGGCCCACCTTGTCGGATGCGTCCGATAATCCGGCTTATCTGTTGATCAGTCAGCCCAGGAGTATACCCATGGATATCATGGCGCAGTACAAATGGACTGCAAATGACGTATCCAGACAACTTGGCTATAGCAATATTTTTGCAGGTCTGGAAAAAACATACGCCACCAACAGCTCCACTGCCAATCCTTACTGGACCATCAATGAAACCCGGAATACCGATCGGAGAGACCGGGTAATCGGATTGCTCAGGTTGTCGTACGATTTTATGCCCTGGTTAAAACTGACCGCCACCGGAGGTACAGACTTTTATACGGACCAGCGCTTGCGCTACCGTGCGGTAAATACCTACCAAAGCCTGAACAGAAAGGGCGACATGAGCGAAACGGTTATTCGCGTGAGAGAAGATAATTATGATGCCTTGTTAAACAGTAACTTTAAGCTGGACAACGGATTGGGTTTTACACTGAACCTTGGTACCAGTCATTTGAGCCGTTATCTGCGTCAAACCGGTAATTCCGGAAGCCAGTTTGTGGTGCCAGACCTATATGTGATTAACAATACACTCACCAACTCCTACATTTTCGGCTTAACCGAATCTGAAATCAATTCAGTATACAGCTCGGGACAGGTTTCTTTTAAAGATTACCTGTACCTGGATCTTACGGCGCGTAATGACTGGTCCTCTACACTGTCAAAGGAGAACA
>CBFGNP010000768.1:0-2389 GCA_965650095.1 uncultured Pedobacter sp.
ATACCGATAAGACAACTGACGCAAGTTCAGCAAGTCCATCTTATTGCCGGACAATTTAAAATACGCCGTGTCGAGGATATCATCGGTCATAAAGACCTGGTTCACAATTTACATAGGCATAGTTTCTTTTTTATTCTTGTATTGAAAAATGGGGAAGGTAGCCACGAAATTGATTTCGTTTCTTATGATGTACAAGATCATTCGGTTTTCTTTCTCCGTCCGGGCCAGGTTCATCAATTATTTTTAAAAGTTGGGAGCACCGGGTATCTCGTAGAATTTAATGATGCGTTTTACCATCCGCAAGATCTATTGGCTGGCCAACGCCTGCGAAAAGCAAGCAATAAAAATTATTGTAATCCAAAAAGCGACCGTTTTGAAAAGCTGTATGCTTCGCTGGATAACATGTTCCGGGAATATACCAACCGGGAGGATAGTTACCAGGATATGATCTGCTCCAACCTCGGTATTTTTTGTATCGAATATATCCGGGAAAGCCAAAGCCAGAATGACACTGTTTTACCATTACGCTCTTATGTACAAGAACGATTTGAGGATTTTGTTGAACTGGTCAGTAAAAATATCACGGCTTTTAAACAGGTAGCCGCCTACGTTGAAATGATGCACCTTTCGCCCTATCAATTGAACGAAATCACCAAAGCTTCTGTTGGTAAAACTGCTTCTGAACTAATCAATGAATATATTATACTCGAAGCAAAACGCTATTTACTGGCCACCTCAAACCAAGTCAAAGAAATCGCTGAAACTTTGGGATATGAAGATGTATCTTATTTCATCCGCTTCTTCAAAAAGCAAACCGGCTCTTCTCCGGATGTCTTTCGTCAGACTAAATAGGTGCCATCCTGCAGTGTATTGGTTGTTAATTGTTTACCAGGTTTTAATGATTTGGCCGGTGTGGGCACCAAACAGGCTTTTGCGGAAAGCAAACTCCAGCTCAGGCATAGTGGTGGGTATCTCCCCCGGGAAATACGGGAAGTATTGCGGTGAAGCCTCGATCACGGTCGGACTCACGGCGTTGATCCGGATACCGTTTTCCAGTTCGATGGCTGCAGCCCTAACAAAACCTTCCACCGCGCCATTTGATGCGGAAGCATTCGCAAAATTCCGTTGCGGCTCTTCGGTCAACGCGCCGGTAATCAGAGTGAAGGAACCTTTGGGATTCATGTAATGCTGGCCGATCAGTACCAGGTTGATCTGTCCCATCATTTTACCTTCTACACCTTTGCGGAACTCGGTATCATCGAGTTTTTTCCAGGGACCAACATAGGTCGGGCCTGCAGTGGAGATCAGCGCGTCAAAGCTGCCGACCTGTTGAAACATATTTTCAATGGAAGCGGTGGAAGTTATGTCCGCCTGTATATCCCCGCAGCTGCTGGCGACGCGGATCACTTCGTGTTCTTTTTCTAAAGCACTACATAAGTACTGTCCCATGGTGCCGGTGGCGCCTACAATGATGATTTTCATATTGGATTATGTGTTAAATTCTAAAAATGTATTCGGTGCCGTCCTATAGGCGTATTCCGGATCGCTATAGCGATCATCCCAAAATTCTTTTATCATGGAGTCAAAATTGTTCGGTGATCAATTGGCGGCTGACCATCATTCCGGCCGTTGTTCCTGACGACACGGCGTTGGCGACCGTCCGGTTTTTGGTGGTGCTATCGCCGCAGGCAAATATACCGGGAATACTGGTAGCCTGCGAGCCATCCACCTGGAGGTAACCATCTTCATTCAGCGCACAGCCCAGGAACTCCGGTAGCGGGCAGACCTGCCGGAATGGGGTTCGGAGGTAGGCTGCGGTTAGCATGGCTTTGGTACCGTCTGTAAATTGAATATGGCGCAGATAACCATGCGTGTGTTCCAATTGAGCGATGGGTTTTTCAACGATCTTGATGTTATGGGTGGCCAATTTCGCGTTTTGTTCGGCCGTGAAATCCGCCTGGCCATTGGTAAAGATGCTGAGATCATCGGTCCAGTTGCTGATCAAAGTGGTCAGTTCATAAGCCGCAATGTCGCTACCGATTATACCCGTCTTCTTGTTTTTAACTTCGAAGCCATGACAGAATGGGCAGTGCAGTACGGATATGCCCCAGCAAGCGGCAAGCCCATCGATGGCCGGTAGCATATCGCGGATGCCGGTAGCAAATACCAGTTTCCTGGCATTAAAAGTTTCGCCAGAAGCCACTGTAATCTCAAAGCCGTACCCTGTTTTTGCAGCCTTAATGGCTACGCCGTCTAAAATGCTTACGCTTTTGTATTGCTCGACCTGCTTCCGGCCAAGTTTAGCGATGGTAGCTGGTGTTTCGCCATCACGGGTTAGGAAATTATGGGAATGAGGTGTTTGCTCATTGCAGGGGTTGCCACTGTCAAT
>CBFGNP010000769.1:0-2376 GCA_965650095.1 uncultured Pedobacter sp.
GCTACAGACGCAATTAATTATTCTATTTCAGGGGGTGCGTACGATCAAAAAGGGATCGTTGTAGGTTCTGCTTACAAGCGCTATTCCTTAAGGGGGAACGTAGAAGCCAAACTCAGCGATCGGGTAAAGCTGGGACTGAGCCTTGCTCCCTCTATCGGAACGATTACCGGTGCACAGGTAGATGGAAAGGACAATGCCGTGGCGCGTGGCCTGAGTTTTCCAGGATGGGTACTGGCGGGCAGCGGCAAGATGGCCGGTGCAGATCCGTATAAATTTTATGATGGCTGGGGACCGGGGGCCAACAATGTCAGCCCATACGTGCAGGCCGTTTATAACGACCGGAACAATGCTGACTTCAGAATGAACACCGCTTTAAACACGACCGTTAAAATCATTGAAGGCCTGAATGTAAATGGCTTGCTGGGATGGAACTACAGAAACAATTCCCAAAGGACCTATAGTCCTACCTGGATCCAGGGAACCTGGCACACCGCAACTCCAGGTTCTTTGTCTACTTCCAGGAAAACAGGCCTTTTTAGCAACAGCCTGTTATACCAGGGAACTTTAAACTATACGAAAGAGATCGGCGACCATGCTATTGATGCCTTATTCGGTGCCAGTCAGGAAACCAGCAAAGAGGAAAACAGCGATCAGGGCTATACCGGATTTCCAAATGACAAGACCTACGTTTTTGACATCAGAAGAGGTACCACGATCAATCAGAATACCATATCAGCTTCCAGCTTTGGATTGATCTCTTATTTTGGGCGTATACAATATGCGTTTAAAAACCGTTATCTGTTTTCCGCATCCTTGCGTCGGGATGGTTCCTCTAAATTTGGCCCTGACAATCGCTGGGGTACTTTCCCCGCGGTTTCAGCAGGCTGGAAAATCAGTGAAGAAGACTTTGCCAAAAATCTGGACTGGTTAGGTACCACTAAAATCAGGGTGAGCTGGGGACAAGCCGGAAACGACAGGATCACCAGCTCCAATTTCCTATCCAACATGGGTGCTTTAAATTATCCGTTTGGAGATTCTCAGGCCATAAACAATGGCTTTGTAGTGGGTAACATTGCCAATTCAAACTTACGCTGGGAAAAAACGGACAGCTATAACCTGGGTTTAGACCTCGGTTTGTTTCAGGACAGGATCACCCTTTCTGCAGATGCCTATGTTAAAAAGACAACAGATCTGCTTTTACTGGCTCCGGTATCTTTAACAACGGGTTTTAGCAGTATGTACGACAATATTGGAAACGTAGACAACAAAGGACTGGACCTGCAGGTGAATACGGTAAATGTACTGGCTCCTTTAAAATGGACGACCTCATTCAATGTTTCTTTTGTCCGCAATAAAATTACTGCACTGACCAATGCCAATGCAGATATCAAACTGGGACAAGGCAATACCATTATTCAGCGTGTCGGCTCACCGATAAATTCTTATTACCTGCTGGATGCAGTAGGCGTGTTGCGGGAAAGTGACTTTAGCCAGGACGCATCCGGCAATTATACCATTGCCAGGGTGCCTGTTTACTCCGGTCAGAAACCTGGAGATACCAAATACCGTGACGCAACCGGTGATGGAAAAATTGATGGGAATGATTACGTTGTTGCGGGAAATTACCAGCCGAAATTCGAATGGGGCATGACCAACACGTTCTATTACAAAAACTGGGACTTTTCGGTTTTGGTACAGGGCCGTGTTGGGGGCGACTTGCTGTCTATCGGTTCACGAGCATGGAACAGGGCCACCAATGATACCAGATACCTTTATATGGAAAGCTGGGTGAACGATGCCTACTGGTCTGAAGCCGAACCAGGGAATGGTAAAGTTCCTGCATTCTTCTCCGCTGTTACCAGTCAGTACGATACCAACTGGATGTACAGCGCCAGCTATGTGCGAATTAAAAACTTAACACTTGGTTATAACATGCCTGTACTGAAGAAAACATTCAACAGCATTCGCTTATATGCCTCATGCGACAATGTGTTCCTATGGGATTCCTACTATCCGGGATATTCGCCGGAAGCGGCAACTCAGGACAATGCATCGTCCGACTGGGGTTCGTATCCGCTTGCCAGGACCTTATCCTTCGGATTAACAGCTAAATTTTAAACTGACCATTTAATTTAAGAACATGAGAATTCACCAAAAATATATCATCCTATTTTCCATTTTTGGAATGATGGCCCTTCAATCCTGCAAAGACACGATTGACATTGCACCGGTAGAGAACAATACATCCGGTGCATTTTATTCCAACGAAATCGAGATCAAACAGGCTGCAATTGGAATTTATGCCAGGTTGGGACGAAACGGCACAAATACAGATTTTGCAACAGATTACTTTTGGCTGGCATCAGAAAACAGGTC
>CBFGNP010000770.1:0-2375 GCA_965650095.1 uncultured Pedobacter sp.
AAGTATATAGAATGGGTGACGACCCAATACCGCAACAAAGCTGAAATTGTGTGTCTATGTGTCGGTTCATTTTTCCTGGCTTCTACAGGTCTGCTGGATGATAGAAAATGTGCCGTACACTGGGCTGCAAAAAACGAATTTAGCCTCCGCTTCCCGGCAGTTACTGTTATTGATGATACCATTATTACGGACGAGCATGGAATTTACACCTGTGGCGGCGGCTTTTCTTACCTGAACCTAATCCTCTACATTATTGAAAAACATTTGGGTAGGGAAATATCTATACTTGCTTCCAAGATGTTTGAGATTGACATTGAACGAAAAAGTCAAAATCCGTTTGCGATATTCATTGGCCAGAAAAAACATGGTAACCAAGTTGTACTCAGGGTGCAAGACTTTATTGAAAATAATCCTACCGCATTGTTTACCGTTGATGAGGTCTGCGAAAAATTCGGTGTAAGCAGGCGAACGTTTGAACGGCATTTTAAGAAAAGCACAGGTAACTCTATTGTGGAGTACACCCAGCGGGTGAAAGTAGAGTTTGCTAAAAAACAACTGGAAGCAGGCCGGAAAACTGTAAACGAAATCATCTACGAGACTGGTTATGCTGATATCGATGCATTTAGAAAAGTGTTTAAGAAATTTACGGATTTGTCACCGATTGACTATCGCAAAAGATTTGCTGTATAGTTCGAGGCTAGTCTTTAGTAGGGATATTAGACATTTCTCTTTTGTTTCCCCTTAGCATGAAAATTATATACTAGAGTAATAGCGATTTTCATGTTTCGCATCTTGCTTTATGAAGCAAAAAACAACTCGCCGACGTCCAAAGCCCCAACGCCAAAAAGCCACTCCTGACGCTAAAAAGGCAGAAAATCCTTTAAACAGTGATAAGATTTTCGTAAATTTAATAGCAGATGTTGTATTTGAGAACCTATTAAATAAGGTGTTCAAAGACGGTTTGACATATTCTAAGGGGCTGTTTAGAACACCTTCTATCAACGACGGATTGGTTTGTAACGTGCTGCATTTAAAGCAGATAGGGTTGCTCGAAATCGAGCAACCCTATCATATTGAGAAATCATTCTCGTCTTGCGGAGAGCGAGGGATTCGAACCCCCGGACCTATGACAGTCAACAGTTTTCAAGACTGCCGCATTCGACCACTCTGCCAGCTCTCCGCTGCAAAAGTACAAATCCGGCTCGGTTTTGCAAACTAAGCCCTTAATAAATCAATGATAAATTGTTAAGGGCTTAAAAATGAGCCGGTAAATTTTTCTATTTTTCGGGATTTTCGATGGTAGCGGCCGGTTTTTTGAACATATTGAAGTTTGGCCTAATGATTTTTACACTCCTTTTCGACAGATCGACACTTGCATTCAGCTCAAAACCGATCAACAGGATCAGGGAATTTAAGTAAAGCCAGATCATCAGGACAATCAGCACACTGATCGAGCCATACACCTTATTATAAGAACTGAAGTTATTGATGTAAAAGGAAAAGCCCCAAATGGTTAAAAAAGCAAGGATAGTGGCCAACCAGGAACCTGCGCTAAAAAAGCGCCATTTTTTGGCATGGGCCGGGCCATACCGGTACAGAATAGATATCGTTACAAAATAAAGTACGCCAAGTAAGGACCAGCGGGTCAGATCGATCAGATACACCATAAAGTTTCCTTTTAAATGCAGCTCATTGTTGATGTAATTCAGCGCAACCTCACCAATAGCCATGGCGATGATACATACAATTACAGAGAAGGCGATCGTTACCGTAAGCACAATAGCAATCATTCTCTGCCTTAACCAGCTACGCGTTTCAATGATCAGGGATGACTTATTGAAGGCCATCATCAGGCTGTGTACACCATTAGTGGCAAAAAACAGGGACAATAAGAAACCGAACGACAGCAAGCCTCCATTCTGCTTGTTTACGATCTCATTTAAAGTGGTTTCAAAAGCTTTGTACGCATCAGCCGGTAAAATGAGTACAATGAAGTCCATGAGCTGATCCTGAAAGCCGATCCGCTTGGGAATAAACGGAATAAGGGTGAATAAAAAGATGATGGCCGGAAACAGGGCCAGCATAAAATTGTAGGCCAGGGAAGACGCTTTATTGACCAGAGAATCCTTGCCAATCTCCCTGAAAAAGAAAGTCGCAACCGTGTACAGGGGCAGGGGACTAAAGCCAGGAAGTATACATACTTTGGTCCAGTCGATAAACAAAGTATAAATCCTGATCTTTAATAGTTGCTGATGTACCCAGTCCATTACCAAATTTAGTTAAAAAATCCCCTCAGTTTCTCCATGAAATTCTCTGGCGGAGCACATGGCCGGTTTCTGGCCATATCAATAAATACCAGCGTGGTGTTTCCAATG
>CBFGNP010000771.1:0-2374 GCA_965650095.1 uncultured Pedobacter sp.
ATGCAGCAACAATACCATTGCGCACAGCGGGCTCTATACTACCCTGCACCAGGTTACGCATGTTCTGGCTCACTTCATCTCCGTAAACATTGATTCCATCATAGTTCGGATCCGAATCCCTGTCACCTTCTTTTACGGTGTTACTGACCCGGTCAAAGTTCCTTGAATCGGCACCAAACCAGTCCTTAGCCTGCAAATAGGAGAAAGTAGCCTTAACACCAAACCTGTTGCTCCATGATTTAGCTACACGGACATCCATTTGATTAAATTGCTGCGCGGATGAATTGTCATCATTTACATGGTTTACACCTGTTTTAAACTGAAAACTAACACCCGGATAACTAAAAGGGCTTTTTGATGTCATTAATAAAGTACCATTGATACCTCCTGCACCATATAAAGCAGAAGAAGCACCAGGCAATAACTCCACATTGTCTACATCCAACTCTGATAAACCAATGATGTTACCAACAGAGAAATTCAGTCCAGGAGCCTGATTATCCATTCCATCGAGAAACTGATTGAAACGGGTATTGCCATTGGAATTGAAACCACGGGTATTAATAGATTTAAATGTTAAACTCTGCGTACTCCCTTCAACTCCTTTTAAATTAGTGATTGCATCATAAAACGATGGCCCTGCCAATTCTTTAATGGCAGAGGCGCCGATCCTTTCCACCGAAACCGGTGATTCGAGAATGCGCTCTGGAGTCCTGGATGCCGAAATGACCACTTCCTGTCCGAGAATAGCCGTTGGCTCCAGCTCGGTAGTTAATCCGGACGAGTTGCCAGTTATTTCCCGTTCAACCGGGCTGTAACCCAAAAAGGAAATCACAAGAATGAATGGGGGCTTCTGGCTTGTGGTAAATGAATATCTTCCATTCACATCCGTAGCAGTTCCGATTGTAGTGCCCTTTACAGTGACCCCAACACCTGGTATTGGTTGTTTAGTTAGCTTATCGGTAACCAAGCCACTAATTTCGATACTTTGAGCGTGTGCGGTTAAACCACTAACACACAGCAAAAGTGCACAAATCGCTTTTGTAAACATTTTCTTCATACTTGAGATTTGGTAATAATTTTACATAAACTTAACAAAATTCTTTACATTAACAAATTTTTATTCGACTAATATTTAATTGATAAAACGAATTATTCATTGGATTTCAACTAAGTTTTATGTTAAATTGCCTTAAAAAAATATCAGCATATCTATGATGAATAAAGTAAAGGCCTCCATTTGCATTATCGTACCTATATTACTGGCATATATTTTCAATACAAAATTCGGCGATGTGCCCCCTGTTTTGAAATTTCTCAATCCCTTCACAGGTTTCTGGCAAAATGCAGAATCATTTACGATAAAAACGAAAAACAAAATCGCCCTGAGCGGGACTTATCAGCAGGTAGATGTGGCGTTTGACGATCGCATGATCCCACATATCTTTGCCCAAAATGATCATGATGTATATTATGCCCAGGGATATGTTACCGCGATGCACCGCCTATGGCAAATGGACTTTCAAACCAGATTTGCGGCTGGCAGAATTTCAGAGGTCGTAGGTAAAAAAGCGATCGAACTGGATAAATACCAGCGTAGAATGGGTATGGTATTTGGCGCAGAACACTCTCTTGCAGGAATGATGGCCGATCCTAAATCGAAAGAAATGATCCTGGCTTATACAGCAGGAATAAATGCCTACATTCAATCTCTATCAAGGGCAAAATTGCCGCTTGAATATAAAATACTGGATTTTAAACCCGAAGAATGGACGCCTGTCAAATGCGCGTTGCTCCTCAAACAGATGTCGGCTGTATTGGCCATGGGTTCAGACGAGTTTTATATGACGAATATCAGAAACAAGTTTGGCACCGATGTAGTTAAAGACCTTTTCCCGGACTATCCTTTCAAAGAAGACCCCATTATTCCCGTTGGTACAAAATGGAGCTTTAAGCCGCTCCCCGTTCCGGATCCGCCGGAGGCTTTTAATGAAGCCATAGCTGGAACCATAAGAACCAGGCAAAAAGAAGAGGGAATCGGGAGTAACAACTGGGCGCTGTCCGGGGCAAAGACAGCCTCAGGCTCACCCATACTTGCCAATGACCCACATCTTGACCTGAGCCTCCCATCAATATGGTATCAGATCCAACTGCATGCGCCTGGTTTAAATGCCTACGGAGTATCTCTGCCGGGTGCCCCGGGAATTGTAATTGGTTTTAATCAGGACATTGCATGGGGAGTAACCAATGTGGCTGCCGATGTCCTGGATTTCTACCAGGTGAAATTCAAAGACGATACCCACAAAAGCTACTGGTACAATAACCAATGGAAAAATACCAGTACACGTCTGGAAACCATTGTAGTGAAAGGCGA
>CBFGNP010000772.1:0-2366 GCA_965650095.1 uncultured Pedobacter sp.
AAGCCATTCTATTCACAGGCTGGAATCTTTTGCCCGCTGCGCTAAGAGGGCAAAATTTCCTATGCCTGTTCACAGAAGGCATATTTTGCGGTCAATAGCATGATGCGGAGGACACAAAGGTAGGACACAGATGTAGATATTTAACAGCATCGCACAGACAGTTAACAGCATCGCGCAGACGGTTACAGCGTTGTACAGACTTTAAAAAGCATTGCGCAGATTCCTTTCAGAAAATAAAACCCCAGTTGTTTAAAATGACAACCGGGTTTTATTTTGTATAATGAAGTGTTAAACATGTTGAGGTTGATCTTAAAAATCAAGCTGCGACGCCAAATTAACACGCCCTGTTTAGCATAAAAATGCTTACTGCGAAGCGACATAGGCGTTGTTGTCCAGCTTTATTTAAAGCTGGGCGGCAGATGCCAGACGCTGAACAGTACAGCTTTTTTATATTTTAGTAAGCTCTCTGATTGTTTCCTTCTTTCCAGTTTACAAAAGCCTTATTCACGACTTTGTTTCCGCCAGGTGTCGGGTAATTACCGGAGAAGTACCAGTCTCCACTGTGATCCGGACAAGCGATATGTAAATTATCCAAGGTCTGATAGATCACTTCTACTTCAGCATTCGTATTGGCCGGCGTAATGATCCTGGCGATCTGAGCGGAGATCTCTTCCTGTTTAAATGGTCTGTAAATATCCTTAACGTGGTTTACGATCTGCTCTTTAGGTAATAACAGAGAGGCTTTACATTTTTGATAAACTTCCTCAATTATATTTTCCATCCCTCTTGCTTTCAGCAATTGTACAGCAGCCTCAAAGGCAACAAACTGTCCCATTTTAGACATGTCGATACCATAACAATCCGGATAACGGATCTGCGGAGCGGAAGAAACAATAATAATCTTCTTGGGATGCAGCCGGTCAATAATTTTAATGATACTCTGCTTTAAGGTCGTACCCCTTACTATGGAATCATCAACTGCAACCAGGGTATCTGTATGATTTTTAATCACTCCATAAGTGGTATCGTAGACATGGGCCACCATATCCCCCCTATCTGCATCCTGGGTAATAAACGTTCTTAGCTTAACGTCCTTGATGGCCAGTTTTTCAACCCTCGGGCTCATAGAAAGTAATTCCTCAAGCGCTTCATCATCAAGACTGTCCTTACGATGCAGCAGTGTTTCCTTCTGTACCTTTCTGATATAGCTATGTAAGCCTTCTACCATCCCATAAAATGACACTTCCGCTGTATTAGGAATAAAAGAAAATACGGTGTTCTTCAAATCAGCCTTCACTGATTTCAGGATCTGATCGCATAACAACGCACCTAAGTGCTTCCTTTCTTTATAGATTTCCGCGTCACTGCCTCTTGAAAAATAGATGCGTTCAAATGAACATGCCCTTTTCTCTTCGGGCTCCCTGAATACTTCCTGGGTTACTGTGCCATCTTTTTTTACAATGAGTGCATGTCCGGGTTGTATTTCCTTCACATTTTTAAACTGAATATTGAAAGCGGTCTGAATAGCTGGTCTTTCTGATGCTGCAACGACAATTTCGTCATCAGCATAATAATAAGCAGGACGTATTCCTGATGGGTCACGAAGCACAAAGGCATCACCGTTACCGATTATACCTGAAATGGTGTAACCACCATCCCAATTTTTTGCCGAACGTTTTAGTATTTTGGCGATATCGAGATTATCGGAGATCTTATGTGTGATCGCGACATTATCCAGGCCTTCTTTTTTATAGTCATCAAACAGCGCCTGGTTCTCGTCATCCAGAAAATGACCGATCTTTTCCAGAACGGTTACGGTATCTGCCTTTTCTTTCGGATGCTGACCAAGTTCATATAATTGCTCCAGCAGCTCATCAACGTTGGTCATATTGAAGTTACCGGCAATGACCAGGTTCCTGGTCATCCAGTTATTCTGGCGCAAAAAAGGATGGCAGTTCTCAATACTGTTTTTCCCGTGCGTGCCATACCTTAAATGTCCAAGTAACACCTCCCCGATAAAACTGACATTTTGTTTTAACCACTCCGCATCCTGCATCAGTTCGGGGGTCTCCTCCTGAATGTCTACAAATTTACTCTGGACATATCCGAATATGTCAGCCACTGCATTCTGCGCCATCGACCGGTACCTGCTGATATAACGGTGACCTGGTTTAACGTCCAGCTTTATCGTTGCAATCCCAGCGCCGTCCTGTCCCCGGTTATGCTGTTTTTCCATCAAAAGATAAAGCTTATTTAGTCCGTAAAGTGCAGTACCATATTTTTCCTGATAGTAGGTGAGCGGTTTTAAAAGGCGGATAAAGGCTATTCCGCATTCGTGTTTTATCGAGTCACTCATTAGGTGTGTT
>CBFGNP010000773.1:0-2353 GCA_965650095.1 uncultured Pedobacter sp.
AACAATTATATAATCAAGAAACATTGCCCAGTCGGCCATGAATCCAATATAACTATTTAGTCCTTTTCCAACATAGGTATATGCCGATCCTGCGGAAGGATATAAAGATGCCATGCGCCCGTAGCTTATAGCAGTCAACATCATTCCAACCATAGCAATTAATAGCGTCGTGACCATCTGACCATGGGATACTTTCGAGGCTATGCCAAACAAACCTATTGCTGCAATAGGCTGAATAAGCACAATGCCGTAAAAGATCAAATCCCATAAGCCCAACACACGACGTAACTGTAGTGTCCCCCGATCGTTATCTAGTTTCTCATCCATATCATTTATTTAACTTGATCTAAAGCTATTTACTAAAAGATCTTTTAGCTTCGCCGGCCAGTTCGATAGCTTTTAAAATATTTGTTCTGTTTTCTTCCACTGTTGGCGCCCAAAATGTTTGTAGAAACCCATATAGTCTCGCATCTGCAATCGATTTCTTACAAAAGCCAACCGTGTTGTACAGGCTTTTTGTGTTGGCTTTATAAAAAGCACCCGTCGGAATCTGATCATATTTATACGTTTCGAGATCAAGGTAGGCTTTTACCGGCGTCAATTTCTCATCAAAATTATCATCATAATACCAATTACTCTGGATAACGGATTTTGGCATTTTCTTAAAGAAAACCTCAGGATGATGCCATAAATAATCAGACCAGATCCATGACCGGGAGCCATTTATCTCTACTTGATTTACTAAAAAATTAAGATCATGCCACCACAAATCATTTTGTCTGATGACAACGAGATCCAAATATTTCTGATCTTCGGCATTCTCTTCGTCCATTCCTAAATGGAAAAAGCGGGGTTTATCAAACAACTCAGATACCTCTTTAATAAGGTTACTGCAAACCTCGTAATATTTCTCAGTGGAGACCATTCTTGAGTATTTCCCTAACCAGATATCATGTCCCGCTGCAAAATTCAACTTCGGTATCGGTTCCAGTCCCATCTTACGCAGTCGCTTCAATTCATCTTTCAGGCGCAGGGTAGACCACGCATTATTTACAGCAATTTCCGGATGACTTTCATATTTTACTCCATCGCCCAAATCAATTACCACCATGTTCATTCCTTCCTTTACCATTTTCTCGGTTGCATCATTCCACAGGGATTCGCTCAGTTGCAAATACGGCCGATAACCTCTAAAAGGACTTGGAGAACTATATTCCACCCAAAAATTATAACTTAAATGCAGGAGACATCCCCATATTTTATCCTTCGAAGGAATCCTTTCACCAGAAACTTCATTTGACTTTGCCAATAGGGTATCAGGGATAACGCTAAGCAATCCTGCTGTTGAAATATTTTTAATAAAATTCCTTCTGTTAGCCATTTTAATTTCAGTTTACCTCAATTGTTTTTACTAATTTAATTTGATCGGAGGCTGTACCTACCTGTAATTCAAATTCACCTGGTTCAACTACTTTCTTCATCTCTGCATTATACAATGCCAGTTCGCTCATCGGCAATTCAAATTTGACATGAGCCGATTCACCTGCTTTTATGAAAACTTTTTCAAATCTTTTCAATTCGCGAATCGGTGTAGCTACTGAACTTACTTTATCCCGCACATATAATTGAACCACTTCTTTCCCATCTACCTTGCCTGTGTTCTTTACCTTTATATCCACATGGCATATCCCATCGGGACTGAACGACTGTTTTGACAAACTGATGGTTTCATATTCAAAGGTACTATAACTCAGACCTGTACCGAATGCCCACACTGGATCAGGACTTGAGAAAACATAATCTTTGCCTGGTTTTTCAATTGATCCATGTTTATGGTAATACCCTTTATCAGAAGGATAGTGGTTATAAAAAACTGGCAAATGGCCGACACTTTGGGGAAAAGAAACATTTAGCTTTCCAGATGGGTTTACTTTACCAAACAGGACCTCAGCTATCGCATTACCTCCTTGTTCGCCAGGATACCATTGCTGTATTACCGCTGGGATATGCTCCTTGATCCAGGAAACAGCAAATGGCTTTCCTGAAACCAATATAACCACTACGGGCTTACCGGTCTCCTTTACGGCTTTAATTAAGTCTTCCTGAACACCTGGTAATTTAAGGTCTGATAGGTCGAAGCCTTCCCCACTAGTTGCATTTGGTGCAGGATACCCTGGAGACGCGCTGGAGGAACCTACAAAGATTACAGCGACATCACTTTCGGAAGCTGCAGAAACAGCCTTAGCAAAACCATCTCTATTTTGAGAATAAGTGTCACATCCCATTGCATAGTTTAGCTTAATCTGATCAGCAGCTATTTTTTGTATGCCTTGCAAAGGGGTTATCCCATACC
>CBFGNP010000774.1:0-2350 GCA_965650095.1 uncultured Pedobacter sp.
TTTTTCCAGAGCACCGCAAAGGGACTGTCGTTTGTCCGCAATTCTTCCTCAACATCTAATACAAGCGAACCATCGCTCCGCAGAACCAATGCAGTATAATGTTCTTCTATAGTGATCTTTTTGCTTGCGAGCTCTTCAAAATTGACGCGTGCATTTTCGAACAGGCTTTTGTCGAACAAGTAAGGGCTGAGGTGATAGCCGTCATTGTCGAGGAGTCGTAGCATAGCCAGCTTAGTGTTCAGGAGCCGTTGCAGCACTTTGGTAATCGCAGTTTCCAGATCGGTCTTGGTCATGATGCTGGCGATATCATTGGAAAAATCCAGCAGAAAAGCTTGCTCGCGTTGTTTTCTCAACAATTCTTCATTGGCGATAATATTGCTCATGGCTGCAGCAATTTGTCCGCAGATGCCTTTCAAAATAGGGATATTGACCTCGTCAATGCTCAGCCATAAGAGCCCAATATTTACATTCCCATTTCGAAGGGCAACTCCAACCATGGTTTTGAAACCCATGTTTTGCCACAAATCCAGATATCTTGAGTTCAGACCTCTTTGTGTTTCCCTGTTCACACTGAACAACAGCGGAATATAACTTTCTAATACCCTGTTTTGCAGTCCGTCTGCAATCGGAAATTTAGCTGCCAGTACTTCACGCAATAAAGCTTCATCAGCCGTTGCGGCACCGGTATCGTGAATATAGGCGGTAGTGGTCAGACCATCATCGTTTATTTTTCGGATCACGTAGCTGCAATCAGGCGTTAGCTTCCGTAATGCAGACCGTACAACCAGGGCCAGATCATCTCTGCTCCGCACTGAAGTCATGTCATTGCTGAAATCTAATAGAAAAGACTTTTCTTCCTCCTTTTTTTGGATCTCTTCATTCTTGATGATATTGGATACCGCGCTAGATAGCTGCGAAGATATGCGTTTGATGATGTCTTTGAATTCCTGTGTAAAACTGTCGGGCTGGTCTGAATAGATATGAATAAAGCCGATGGGCTTATCCGCACTCATTAGTTTGGTCATCAATACCTCCCTGACGCCCTTTTCGTAATTCGCGCGAAGAAAAGAGGGGCTTTCAGGATCATTCATCACATCCGACAGGAGAAAAAGTACTGGTCCATCAGTTTCAAGCACTGATTTTATAAAGGGTTCATCTAAAGAAAAATGGGCGTCGACCAGGAGTTCGTAGTCTGAATGTGTCCTTATTGGTGAGAACTCATGGTCCAGGAGAAAAGGCTTGTAAGTATCATCCTTCGGATCGATGAGGGTAATGATGGTATGTGTAAAGTAAAATAAGCTCTTAATGCGCTTTGAAAACAAGGTGATCAGGTCGTTTTTTTCTCTGACACGTGTAATGTCATTGCCTAGATCTAAAAGGATTTTTCGCTGTTTTTCTAAAACCTCTTCATGTCCGGAATGCCCTGCTTTACCTGCCTGTGTTTTCATTGCATTCTTTTAGGGTAAGTAACGACGAATTTTTGACTAAAATAGTGGTTTTTGCAGCATTCCCAAACTTTATTTCCGTTGGTTGCTGGATGGCCGGTCGGTTTCAAGAAGAAATTCGTTAATCATAGCGGTTACCAAAGCAGGTTGCTTGCTGTTCTTGTTTGGGGCACAGATTTCTCCTATATAATCACCATGGCCACCGGGTAAAATAGCCAGCTGGGCATTGGGCAAAGTATTTGATAATTCGAGTGCATGGTAGCTGGTTACGACATCCGTATCGCCATTAATGACCAAAGCCGGTGCCTGAATTGCCCTTATCGCCGAGTCGCTAATGTCTTTAAAACCAACCATTCTGGCCACGTCACGATCGAACATTGCCTGCAGACCTTTCAGATCAGGGTTCACTTTCAGGAAGGCTTCTTTAAGCGGTTTTGGCATCTGGTCGACTGTAACACCTTTAAAACCATCGAAGAACCCAGGCTGCATGCCCTCGCGCTTATAGGCTGCAGAAGCCAGTACCAATTTGTTCACCATTTCGGGATGGCGTATGGCTATCTGCAGGGCAGTGGTGCCCCCGTTACTGAAGCCCATAATATCCGCTTTATCAATATAAATTTGTTTGAGTAATGCGGCAATATCATCCGCATCCTGCTCAAAACTCAAGGGACGTCCGATGTCCAATGTACGCCCGTGTGCCTGAAGCTCTACGGCGATCACTTTGTGGTTTTTTGCCAGTTCGGGCAGGATACGACCGTATGTGGACTCAATGGTAGAGCCACCACCATGAATCAACACCAGAGGTTTGCCACTACCACGGATTTCATAATATAACTGCAAGCCATTCAGGGCTGCATACTGGCCTTTTTGTTTGTACTGTGCGTCCATTTGCAAATGTGTTATCA
>CBFGNP010000775.1:0-2319 GCA_965650095.1 uncultured Pedobacter sp.
GCAGGCTTAATACGACCTGACTTAAGATCAATAGTCCGCCCAGGGCATCGTCGCCAAAATAAAGAATGGTGAAAAAAGCAGGAATGATGGCCAGCAAACGGGTAATTAAGCGGCGTAGCCAGGGCTGGATACGCAGTTTAAGGTGGCCTTCCATTACAATTTGTCCGGCCAGCGTTCCGGTGATGGTAGAACTTTGTCCCGCTGCGATCAATGCGATCGCAAAAAGGGCCGGGGCAACATTGCCAAAGATATTTTGAAGCAGCTTGTGCGCGTCCTGTATTTCGGCAACTTCATGCAGTCCGTTCTTGTAAAATGCTGCGGCCGCCAGGATGAGTATAGCGGCGTTAACAAAGAAGGCCAGGTTTAATGCGACAGCCGTATCAATGAAATTGAATTTTAAGGCTTCTTTGATCCCTTTTTCATCCCGGTTGAACTTCCTGGTCTGTACCAGCGAGGAATGTAAGTAAAGGTTATGCGGCATCACAGTGGCCCCGATAATGCCTATTGCAATGTACAGCGCGTCGCCCGATAACATCGAAGGCTCAAATCCGCGGACGATCTCTTTAAGAGAGGGCTCTACAATGAACATTTCGGCCAGAAAGGAGATCCCTACAATGAACACCATGGAAACAATAAAAGCTTCCATTTTACGCATGCCCTTATTGAGCAGGAAAAGCAGGAGTACGGTGTCGAAAATGGTGATGCTGATGCCCCAGATTAAGGGAAGGCCAAACAGCAGGTTCAACCCGATAGCCATTCCGATGATTTCGGCCAGGTCGCAGGCGACAATAGCGGTCTGCGCTAATCCGAACAAAGGGATGTTGACCCATTTCGGGTAGCCATTTCTGGAGGCCTGGGCCAGGTCGAGCCCTCTTACGATACCCAGACGTGCACTGAGTGACTGCAGTAACAGCGCGATCAGATTAGACATCAGCAGTACCCAGATCAGCTGGTAGCCAAATTTACTTCCCCCGGCGATGTCTGTAGCCCAGTTGCCAGGATCCATATAACCCACACTTACCAGATAGGCAGGCCCGATAAAGGAAAGAATGCGTCGCCAGCCATTGCGCTTGCTGGTATCTACACTTTGATGTACTTCACTTAACGACTGTGTGTCTGTATGTCCGTTTTTCATATTATAATTTAATGAGGATATGTTTGGCTACTTCCCGGCTCACACTGATCTTTTTCTGCTCGAGCAATAATTCGACGGATCCGTCAAAATCGGTGATTTCAGTTATTTTGAGTTTCTTTCCAAGGGTCAGCCCAAGTTTTTCAAGATGTTTCAAGAAGGGGGATGAATGCTCACTAACGCCCATGATCAGACCTTGTTCACCTGCTTTAAGCTTATTGAGCTTAATAAAGGGGATGGTGTCGAACTGTCCATCCTTATCCGGTATAGGATCTCCATGTGGATCACTTTTGGGAAAGGCCAGGAATTCGTCCAACCGCTCAACAAGTTCAACAGATCTGATATGTTCCAGGTCTTCCGCAATATCATGGACCTCATCCCATTTGAAGTTTAGCTTTTCCACCAAAAAAACCTCCCATAACCGGTGCTTGCGCACGATATTAATGGCTGCCAATCTTCCCGCAGGGGTCAATTTAACACCCTGGTACTTTTTATAATTGATCAGTTGTTTATCTGCAAGCTTTTTTATCATGTCTGTAACAGAAGCGGCTTTAGTCTGCATTCGCTCTGCGATGGCATTGGTCTGTACGGCCTCATCATTATTTTGCGACAAATGATAGATGATCTTCAGGTAGTTCTCTTCTGTGAATGACTGCATTTTTGTTTGCCTAACTATATCTTTAGACAAATCTAAAAAATATTGAAGAAATAAACTATAAATAATTGGTTTTTTTTTAGAATAAAATTTGGCAGGTTATGCATTCTTATTCTATCTTTGGACATACTTTAAAATAATGGCCACAGAATTAGATAAAACGGATTTTAAGATCCTTAAATTGTTACAGGAAAATGGCAGGATGACTAACCTTCTTTTGTCTCAGGAGATTGGACTTTCACCGGCACCAACATTAGAGAGAGTAAGGAAACTGGAGGTTTCGGGTTTTATTAAGAGTTATCATGCCCTTGTTGATGAAGAGAAGCTGGGCTTAGGAATAAAAACTTTTATCCAGGTTCAGCTGGATTTTCATAAGAACAATACCATTCAGATCTTTCTTGATGAGGTAAACCAGATTAAGGAGATCACTGAATGTCATCACGTGACAGGGCAGGCAGATTTTCTTTTAAAAGTTTATGTGAATGATATTAAGGCTTACGAACGATTGATTATGGATAAGATCAGTAAGATC
>CBFGNP010000776.1:0-2304 GCA_965650095.1 uncultured Pedobacter sp.
CCCGGTCACAGAGATGATCACCGGACTCGATCTTGTGAAGGAACAAATTAAAATTGCCAGGGGCGAGCGGCTTTCTTATCAGCAGGAGGACCTCAAAATTAATGGGCACGCCATAGAGCTGCGGGTATATGCCGAGGATCCTGAAAATAATTTCCTTCCTGATATAGGCGTTTTGCAGACTTATAAAACCCCTAAAGGCTACGGTGTAAGGGTTGATGACGGCTTTGAACAGGGGATGGAAATTCCAATCTATTATGATCCGATGATCGCAAAGCTGATCACCTATGGCAAAAGCAGGGAAGAGGCCATGGAAAGGATGGTTCGTGCAATTGACGAGTACCAGATCACCGGTATACAGACCACATTGGGATTTGGTAAATTTGTGATGCTGCATGATGCCTTTAAATCGGGGAAATTCGACACCCACTTTGTAAGCAAATACTTTAATGCGGGAAGTTTGAAAATTGAAAATGAGGAGGAAGCACTTATAGCGGCCCTGTTTGGCGCCTTGTCTTTAAAGAAACAAGTCGCTTCAGACCTTCAGTCCGAGCAGAAAAGCAGTGTAAGTAACTGGAGAAGAAACAGAATAAATAAATAGGGGAACGGATATGTTTACAGGGATTATAGAAACACTTGGAGAAGTCAAAAATATAGCAGCGGAGGGAACGAACCTGCATTTTACCATTCAGTCGGCCATTAGCAATGCGCTTAAAATAGACCAGAGTGTGGCCCATAATGGGGTTTGTTTAACAGTAGTTTCATTAACTGACGATACCCATACCGTCACCGCCATACAGGAAACGCTGGAGAAAAGCAATATGCAATACCTGAAGCTTGGAAGCAAGGTGAATCTGGAGCGTTGTATGCAGATGAACGGCCGGCTAGACGGACATATTGTACAGGGACACGTAGATCAAACAGCCGTTTGTGTGAAGCGGACCGAACTCGATGGCAGCTGGGAATACCGGTTTAAATACGATGCTGAAAACGGCAATGTAACCGTTGAAAAAGGCTCGGTATGCATCAATGGCATCAGCTTAACTGTAGTAGGATCTGAAAGAGATGAGTTTTCCGTATTTATCATTCCCTATACATTTGAACACACCAATCTGCATGAGGTGGAAGTCGGCGATACCGTAAACATCGAATTTGATATTATTGGCAAGTACGTAGCGCGGTTGGTAAACCGGTAAATTACCTTTTCAACTCTTCAATTTTATTTTTGATATAGGCAATATGTCTTTTGTGCTTTTCAGGATTTTTTATGCTGTTTAAATATTGGGTATAATAATTTATCGCGTTTTTCTTGTCGTTTAATTTATTCTCATAAACCAATGCAATGTTATAATAAAGGCTGCCATTGTTTTCAAATAAAAGGCCTCTTTTATAGCTGTTTATAGCTTCTTTGTTTTGGTTTATGTTTTCATACGAATCTCCAAGGAGCCCGTAATAGGACGCTATTTTGGTCGATATTCCAGCCTGAATGGCTTTCTGGAGATAAGCTATTGCAGTCTTATAATCCTTAATTTCCCTATGGCTGAGGGCCATTTGAAAACACAGGTGTTCGGGTGGCGTTCCCCCTTTTTCCGATAGTTTCTTTCCTGCATTTATGGCCTCCCCATATTTTTCCAAAGCCATACTTATTGGGATTTTTGCCTTTAGCAATCTTAAATTGCTGCTGTCCGCCGTCAATGCAGGCTTCAGTATTTCGTCGGCCTTTCTAAACTGATTATTTTCGAAATAGCTATCCGCCAGTGTTGCTGCGACTTCTGCATCCAAAGGGTTTAATTGATTCGCTTTTAAAAGATAGGCTTTTTTTGAAGCACCCTGAGCATCCTTTTCCAGTTTCGCCAGCTTTTTATAAGCATTAAAGTTATTGCTGTCTATCTTGATCACGGCTAAATAGAACCTGGACGCCTCCTCATCCTGGTTAAACCGCGCCTTAATATCACCAAGCGCAGTAAGTACCACCGTATTTTCTGGAAGTTGGGTATTGAGTCGCAGGTAATCCTTTTCTGCCTCATTGAAGTTGCCGGCCATGAGGTTGGCATAGGCCAGCTGTTTTAACTTTTTAACGTCGTTGCTATCTGTATAGATGCCCTTCAGGTATTGGGCGGCTTCAGTATACTGCTGCGCCTGGTAATAATCCAATAACATTTGCTCATCCAGTTTATTCGCTGTCTGGGCCATGGCAGATTGATAAAATATACAAGTAAAAATTAAAATGAATAGCTTCTTCATAATTGCGGAAAAATACCAAAAACCTGATATAGTACCAAAAATTAAAAACATCTTGGCAGGGTA
>CBFGNP010000777.1:0-2277 GCA_965650095.1 uncultured Pedobacter sp.
GCTAGGTTTTTATGATACCGGTACCACCACTACAATGAATGCCGGCGGACAGGCCAATCTTCCTATCGGAGCTAAAGTCAGTATTTATTATTTTATAAGTCCTACAGGCAGTAAATTTGCAACCTTGCTTGATGATGCCACTGCCGCACCTGCTTCAGGTAAAGCTAAGGTGAGATTTATGAACCGGAACAGCTTCCTGAACAATACGCTTGCTGTAGCCATTGAAGGCGGTAGCTCAGTGATCCCATCAGTACCTTATGGAGAAACCTCTAATTACATTGAGGTAAATCCAGGTGCCAAATTCAATTTTACTGCCGCTGGTGTTATTGCTGGTCCGGCCTTTGACGGGCCTATTGTTGCGGATAAAATTTATACCATCTGGATAGACGGCACTTCTGCAACCAACTTGACCGGACACCTGGTTCTGCAGAACTAGTTATCGCTGGAAATAAAATTATTATGACATTTCTATTCTTAAAAATATCATGGTTATTGCCATGATATTTTTAATTTTGGGGCTTAAATTATAAGAATTTGGAATTTTTTAGTTTTATAGTAGACTTCCTCCTGCATATCGACAAGCACCTGGAAGAGATCATCAGAGATTACAGCACCTGGACTTACGCCATCCTCTTTCTTATTATTTTTGCTGAAACCGGCTTTGTAGTGACCCCTTTTTTACCAGGCGATTCCCTGCTTTTTGCTATGGGCGCGCTGATCGCCGGGGGCAATACCGGCCTGAGCATCTGGGTAATGATGCTGCTGCTCATGGTTGCGGCAGTTTTAGGGAATTCTCTTAACTATAAGCTGGGCAGCTTTTTTGGCGTAAAAGTGTTTAAACCGGAGAATAAGATCCTCAAACTCGAATATTACAACCAGTCGCATATGTTCTTCGAAAAGCATGGCGGCAAAGCCATCATATTCAGCAGGTTCCTGCCTATATTCAGAACAATAGCCCCGTTTGTAGCGGGCGTGGCTAAAATGCCTTTTGGCAGGTTTACCCTGTTCAACATCATTGGTGGGGTGGCATGGATTGCCAGTTTGCTGATGGCGGGATTTTTACTCGGCCAGATTCCGGTGGTGAAGAAGAACTTTGATATCGTGATTGTGGTTATTGCAGTGGTTACTTTCTTCCCTGCTATATTTGCTGCCGTTAAATCCAGGTTTAAGAAAAAAGCGGTCGTCATTATCGAAACCCCTGTAACGGAAGAAGAGAACATCCGTTAGTTTTCGCGTCCGATGATCCGCCCTTTGCGGTAAGCCTTTTCTATGTCTTTTATCGGTACTTCCGTGTCTGTAGCACGTCTGATCATATTTTTTAATATGGGCTGTCCGGCATCAATCCAGGCCGTGTACCAATAGGAGCCTATACTAGATATGGCTGAGCGCATCTGCCGCTCTACCATGTTTTCCATCTCATCATGATAGGCTTTTGAATAGGCCAGGGAATATTGGCGGGTTACCTGGTGGTTTCTCTCGGAAAAACTATATTTTTTGTAGGCAGGAAAGCTGGCATTGAGTTTTGCCTCGAAGCGGAGTACGGTGTCTACCATTTTATGGGTATGCTTTACGATTTTCCAGGCTTCCATCAATGGGCTTTCTATATACCGGGCGGTTCCGACTACATAGTTGTAACGTTTGGCAAACAGTTCGGGCAGCCTGCTTTCCCAAAACGCATGAATACCAGTCTGGTTGGTCAGTTGTCCGTTATGGTTTTGCGTGGTGTGTAGCGGTACATGAGCATCAGCGATGTAGTGGCCAAGATAGGCCGAATAGATCAGGATCTTTAAAGAATCCTTCTCCTTGAAGGCATTCACCAGTTTATAATAGCTCTTCTGGATTTGCCAGGGCAGAATCCCTTGCTGGTTTAGTTTAGACAACCCGTACTTTTTGACGGCATCATCCCATTTATAGGGAATACTGTCTATATGCTTTTCATATAACTCCACATCAAGGTAATGTCTGGCGGCTTCGGCCGTGTCTGCATACCTGCGCTTGTCTGCATCTACCGCATGATCACTCAGGTATTGTATATTGTACTTATAAAACTGATTCATGCCTGCCGGAAGGGTAAATACGGCCAGCCGGTTGATGCGCATATGGGCATAGAAGCCCCATGAACTGCATATCATAAAGATGCTAAGCAGACTTACGGTAATCCATATAGGTTTCATTAGGGTAAGTCTATACAAAACTGGCTGTTGCCTGGTAATTATTCGATACTTTTTCCCTTCATCGCAGAAGAAACGGCTACGTCCATTACCCTTTCGGCAAATG
>CBFGNP010000778.1:0-2264 GCA_965650095.1 uncultured Pedobacter sp.
CCTACCCAGAAAATGGCAAGTACTTCGCTGTCGAAGCTGCGATAAAGAATCCCTGGATTTATAAAGTAGGAGACTGGCGTTTCGAAACACTAGATGCAGGTTCTAAATATCATCAACACTCCATTAATTTTGTAAAATTAGAATGCCACCAGCTCCCAGGTTAATGTCGCTTCCTACGACTAAAGATTTCTGTGTTAACAGATTCTTAGCGTTTCCTTTTAATGCTTCAGGAACATCGAAAGTAGTCGTATTGTCTGCATCTAAATTAATTACTATCCATCGTGACTCAGTTCCTTTTTCATATTTAACTACCCACGCATTAGAGGTCGAATCAAATAGTTCGATCTTGTCAGGAGCCCTTACAACAGCATCATTATTGCGCAAGGAAATTAATTGTTTGTATAGTGCAAGAAGAGATTCTCCGTTTGCCGCTTCGCCGGCAACAGTATATTTTTCAGCTTTATCTAAACTATTCCAATAAGGAGTCCACCAAGGACTGAAATTTTTAATCCAAGGAAACCATTTACCGTCATCCATCCAAACCTTCCCAGATTTATTAAAGCCCGCTGCGGCGGATACATCCCATTGCATAATACCTCTTCTGTACATGTCGTCGTTCAATCCGGCTTGACCCATACCGATTTCTTCCCCGTAGTATAAATAGGGAGCGCCAGGTGAAGTGAGAAGAAGTTCAGCGGCAATGCGAGCCGCATTCTGGTTGCCATTCGCTGTCGCAATTAGCCGATTCAAATCATGATTGTTGACAAATGGTGCATAAAAACTAACGGGTGCAGCTGAATCCGCATGTTGGCGCAAGTTATTCCAGAACGCTTCGCGCACCACAGAGAAAAATTTTGTTTTTTCCTCTGGGCTCAAAGATGCGATGCCACTATTTGAGTCGAGCGCTTCGACGATGTTATTTGAAAAAGAAAAATCAAATGCTGCATCAATCCCCCTACCCCGATCGTAATAACTTGCGACTGTCGCGTTATCTGCATATACCTCGCCAATGAGCATCGCGTCTGTATTTTGGCTCTTAATATAACTATCAAACGCTTCTAAAAAGGTGATTGTACTTTTTGTATCGGCCTGGTGTCCGATTCCGCCTTCTTCGATAAGATACCGGACTGCATCTAAACGAAAACCATCTACGCCCTTAGCCAACCAGAAACTTGCGACTTTTTTAATTTCTGCTAGCACCGCAGGGTTTTTAAGGTTTAGATCTGGCTGGTTGTAACCAAACACACTGTAATACCATTCGTTGCGTACCGGGTTGGTATGCCACACGGCTTCTGGGGCTTCAGTGTTCGACCAGGGTGCCCCGTAATTTTTTGGGAGAGTTTTACTCCAAATAAAATAATCTTCATATCCTGGCTCCTTATTTATAGATTTGATAAACCATGGATGTTGATCCGAGACATGGTTAATAACCAAATCCAAAATAATTTTAATACCAAGTTTTTTTGATTGTTTGATTAATTCATCAAAGTCTTCCATTGATCCGTAATTTGGATCTATTTCGAAATAATCCGTGGTGTCGTAGTTATGATAAGACGGTGACTTGAATATCGGGGTCAACCATATAGCGCCGACACCTAATTCTTTCAAATAGGGCAACTTTTCGGTGACGCCTTTCAGATCACCAATCCCATCTCCGTTCGTGTCTTTGAACGAACGAGGCCAAATCTGATACGTGACGGTCTGTTGCCACCATTGAATTGTATGCGGCTTCACAAGTGTAATCGCTCTAAGGCCCTTGTTATTAGCGCCCTCTCTCCGCTCAGCAGCGGAAGACTGAGAAGACTGCGCAACTGAGTTATTTACCGAACGTGACGGAGAATGCTGGTCATCACACCCAGAAAACGCGAGCGCAACAATGATTAAGGCAAAAGTTGAGGATAGTTTTTTCATAGTTGCCGTGGCGACCAGCCTAGGGATAAAGTTAAGTTAAGCGTGGAAAATAAATACTAAACTAGTATTAAATTGTAGTTATTGCCCGAAACGAATTTCCATCTAGATTTTATCTCTTGACAGGTATGCGCTTACAGAAATATTTCGCCTCACCCTAGTTCGGAAGATGCACCCTATCTACGATAGGAATCGCCATGCCTATTTTTTTTACATCGGCAGTAAATTCCATTGAGTAAAAATGTCCACAGACCACATAGAACAACACTCTATATTTGTACTGGTCAAGCAAAACCGGACACTTTTATTTGAGACGCTTCAACGTTAATAGGCGACACGCCACCGTTAGCAGTGTG
>CBFGNP010000779.1:0-2255 GCA_965650095.1 uncultured Pedobacter sp.
TTATTTCATTAAGATGTTTTTCTTTGAAAGGATAAGGCTCTGAAGAAAGGAAGATCAGATCAGGTTTTAAAGCCGCCAGCTCTTCTAAATTCACTTCCGGATAACGGCTCTGCCTGATCACATTTTGCAGACCGTTTAAGGTTAAAATATCATGTATAAAAGTATTTCTGCCGGCCAGCATATATGGCGCTTTCCATATTAAATAAGCAACAGATTTGTTAATCCCGTGCTGAAGGGCCAGCGACTGCAAATCATTAAACCCTGCATTGATCAGGTAATTCAAATAGGCGGCTTCCGGTTCTTTGTCTACCAGCTCCCCAATCTGACCTATAGTCGTCATTGCATCTTCAAGGGTACAAATATCACTCATCCATACCGGAAATTCCTTCATCAGCACTTCCATCTGGATTTGCTCATTTTCTTCTTTATTTCCAATGATGAGATCTGGCTCCAGATTGCGGATTACCTCCATATTTAACTTTTTAGTTCCCCCAACTTTTATACGTTCTGCAAACTTTCCGATGGGATGAATGCAAAATTTAGTCAGCCCTATGAGCTCCTTATCCAGTCCGAGATCAAATAATAGTTCCGTTTGAGAAGGGACCAGGGAAATTATCCGTTTAGGAGGATAGTTAATGGCAATGGTTCTGTTGAGCTGATCTGTAAAACTTCGTTTCATTTTACAAAGATAGTTGCCAAGTTAGGATTATAGCTAACAAAAAATGGTTTGGATAGCGAATACCCAAACCATCACAGAAGTTAATCTTATCGATTAGATTATAGTTCCACTTGGAATTACCGCTCCTTTTTTAACGACCACAATGCCATCTTTAACCGTATATAGTGGATGGTCCCCATCAGGCAAATGATCCCCTCCAATAATTTGAACGTCATTGCCTATCCTGCAGTTCTTGTCTATAAGCGCATTAACAATTTTACATCTGTCGCCAATTCCAATCAAGGGCTTATCATGAGCACTTTCTTCTTCAATTTCGATCAGGGTCTGGTACCTGTCACTACCCATAATATAGGCATTTTCTATTACCGTACCTATTCCGATTCTGGAACGGATGCCAATGACGGCATGCTTAATTTCTTCTGCCTGTAAAATACATCCCTCGGCAATTACAGCCTTATTTAACGTGGTCCCTAGTATTTTTGAAGGCGGCAACATCCTTGCGCGAGTAAATATGCTCTGGTGACTATCGAAAAGGTTGAACTTAGGAATATCATCAGTTAAGCCAAGATTGGCCTCAAAAAAAGAACATATATTACCTATATCGGTCCAATATCCTTCGTACTGGAAACTCAGCACTTTATTTTCAGCCATTGCCCGCGGAATGATCTCCTTCCCAAAATCCTTCTCATCGGGGTTATTGACCAGAATTTTAACCAACAGGTCTCTGTTAAAGATATAAATACCCATGGATGCCAGGTAATCGCGTCCCTCTGCCTGCATTTCCGGTCCCGTATCAGATGACCAGTCAGGCAATAAGGTCGCAACCGGCTTTTCTATAAAAGAGGTGATAAAACTATCTTCATTTACTTTTAAGATTCCAAAATCAGTTGCATCTTTTGCGGTAACAGGAATAGTAGCAATACTAACCTCGGCCCCTTTGTTAATGTGTTCCTGTACCATTTTATTGAAATCCATCTGGTACAGCTGATCACCGGATAAGATCAGCGCATATTCAAACTCGTGGTTCAGCAAATGATGCATGGTCTGCCTGACTGCATCTGCTGTCCCCTGGAACCAGGTCGGATTATCAGGTGTTTGTTCGGCAGCAAGAATGTCAACAAATGCAGAACTGAAATGACTAAAATGATAAGTGTTTTTAATGTGTTTATTTAAAGATGCAGAATTGAATTGCGTTAAAACAAACATCCTGTGTATACCTGAGTTCAGGCAGTTGGAAATTGGAATATCTACCAAGCGATATTTTCCTCCTATCGGTACCGCCGGTTTAGAGCGTGTTTGTGTTAATGGCGCCAATCTAGAGCCCTGGCCACCGCCAAGAATCACTCCCAATACATTTTCAGTCATAGTTTTTCATCTAGTTTATATTTCCGTTTTCGTGATGAAGCTATCATGGAACCATGATGGTTTCATTCTATATATGATACACATCTATATATTGCTGCGCTGCTTTGTCCCAGGAATGATCCAGCTGCATTATAAACTTACGTATTTCTTTTACATATTTTCCATCGGCAGGTATTTGTTTTTTGTCAAGCCCTGATCGCCCGGAAGTATA
>CBFGNP010000780.1:0-2250 GCA_965650095.1 uncultured Pedobacter sp.
CAGGGATCGTTTCCCTGATCACCATATATTGTACGCGTGCTAAACTTTTCTGGAAAACCTAAAGCCTCATCTGATGGCTATTATTAAAACGAAATACTGTGTCAAAACTTAAAAATATAAGTCCGATTTACTGGATACCGACGACCTGGTTTGCGATGGGACTGCCTTTTGTTGCCTTATCGGGAGCCAGCTCCATCATGTATAAAAACATGGGGATTTCTGATACACAAATTGCATTCTGGACTTCGCTGATCATGTTTCCCTGGACGATCAAGCCGCTCTGGGGTCCGTTTTTGGAAATGTATAAATCGAAAAAGTTTTTCGTTTATACGACCCAGATCTTTACAGGCCTGCTGTTTGGCTTGCTGGCCTTAACCTTGCAGCTGAACCATTTCTTCAGTTTCTCTATCGCTATTTTAACGATGATTGCGATGAGTGGTTCTACACATGATACCGCGGCGGATGGGGTTTATCTGAATGAGCTGAGCCCGAAACTTCAGGCTAAATTTGTAGGCTGGCAGGGTGCCTTTTATAATATTGCCAAGGTTTTTTCAGGTGGTGTCCTGGTTTATTTTGCGGGACAGCTCGAAAAGGAGATCGGCATTCATCATGCATGGATGATTGTGATGTTCGCCTACGGCATCATCATGGTATTGCTTGGTCTGTACAACATGAGGGTATTGCCTGCAGGGAATGAAGTACAAAAAGCCACCACGGTCAGGGCTGGTTTCGCCACCTTAAAGGACGTGATCATTACTTTCTTTCAAAAGAAGAACATCTGGTTCAGCTTGTGCTTCATCGTTTTCTATCGTTTTGCAGAAGGACAGGCCATTAAGATCGTCCCCTTGTTTTTTAAAGCGTCCAGGGCATCCGGGGGATTGGGACTCAGCACCTCGGAAATTGGACTACTGTATGGGGTTTTCGGCTCCATTGCATTCGTCCTTGGCTCTATCGTTGCCGGTTACTATGTTTCTAATAAAGGCTTGACTAAGAAGACGCTACTTGTTTTGTGTGCTTTTTTTAACCTGCCATTTGCCGCCTACGCTTTCCTGGCTGTTGCCATGCCGCATGAGCTGTATGTGATCGCATCAGCAGTGGCCATAGAATATTTTGGTTATGGCTATGGCTTTGTGGGCCTGATCCTGTTCATGATGCAGAATATCGCCCCAGGTAAATACAAAATGGCACACTATGCGTTTGGAAGCGGATTGATGAACCTCGGATTTATGATCCCTTCGATGATCAGCGGCTTGCTCAGCGATTATTTAGGGTATAAAGAATTTTTTATATGGGTACTGATTGCCACCATTCCGGCCTTCATCGTGACCTGGCTAGTGCCCTTAATGCCAGTGCAGGAAGAGCCCGCAGAAGAAGTTTTGGCATAAGGATTAATTTATTTATGATGAAGAACCTGTTTTATATTGGAATATTATTCGCATTGCCTTTTTTCAGCAAGGCACAGACACAAGCTGCGGTAGACAGCAGTTATACCAACGGACATTACCTTCAGCGGCTGGATTTTTTTAAGAAGATGCCCAACCAGAAAAAAGAAATCGTCTTTCTGGGCAACAGCATTACCGAAGGCGGGAAATGGCAGGAACTGGTTCCCTTAAAGCATGTGATCAACAGGGGCATTAGCGGCGATGTGACCTATGGTATACTGGCCAGGATGGACGAGGTCCTTGCCTCGAAACCAGCGAAGATCTTTTTATTGATGGGGATTAACGACATGAAGCGCGGAACTCCAAAGGAAGCGATCTTGAATAATTACAGGAAACTCATCCGTATGGTAAAGGAAAAATCGCCTAACACTAAATTATATATACAAAGCATTTTGCCTGTAAACAAGTGGATGTTGCCTGCAAGTTATGCTAAGCTATCCAACGAAGCGATAGCAGAAATGAACAGGGAGCTAATGGCTATTTGTGATCGTGAAGATCTCCATTATATCAACTTACATGAGGTGTTTGCCGGGACTGACGGATCCTTGAAAAAGGAACTGAGTATAGACGGGCTGCACCTGAGATCGGCCGCCTATATCTTATGGGCCAATTATTTAAAGAAAGTACATGCATTGTAATATGAAAAGACTTAAAGCATTTATTTCTGCATGCTGTTTTTTGGGTGCAACAACGTCGGTCACTGCACAGCATCAGGTTAAGATTGACAGCAATTACGCCAATCCGTATTATCAGCAAAGGGTGGAATACTTCCGGAAAATGCCCCCTGTGAAAAATGCGGTGGTGTTTT
>CBFGNP010000781.1:0-2235 GCA_965650095.1 uncultured Pedobacter sp.
TTCGTTTTTATAGAAAAGACCGTCCTCCACATAAAGTCCTTTTTTTGAGGCCTCCTTAGCTATTTTAACCAAATCGAGCTGTTCGTCAAAATTTGCCCAGACGGCAAGCCCCCCTTCGGGTATTGCGAATGTGATGAGGTCGCTGAATTCAGATTTGAGCAGCTCACAAAAGAAATTTCTGCGCAGCTGGTAAATTTTTAAGGATTTTCTAAAATGCCTGTCCATTTCCCCAATGTCAAACATCATTGCGAATGCATCTTCCAATAAGGTGTCTCCCTGTTTGTCGATCAGGCCTCTCAATGAGGATGCCGCTTCAACGAAGGCGGGCGGGCCAATCATATAACCAATTCGCAGGGCGGGGGCAAAGGTTTTGGATATGGAGCCGATGTAAATTACGTTATGGTTGTGGTCGATACTCGCTAAAGGCAGGTAGGGCTTATTGTTATAATGAAAATCAAAATCATAGTCATCCTCAATAATCGCGAAACGGTGTTCTTTGGCGAGTTTCAATAATTTTAATCTTCGCGCCATGGTGGTGGTCACCGCAGTAGGGAAATGATGATGCGGTATAATATATACCGCTTTAATCTCTTTGAGCTTAAGATATTCTTCCAGATAATCAATATCCATCCCGTTAGCGTCAATAGGGATCCTTACAAGATTCGCGCCGGTACATCTGAAAGTCTCATCAGCATATGGGTAGTTAGACATGCCAACTGCGATATTGTCTGCAGGCTGAAGCAATAGCCGGGCAGCTAAATAAATCCCCATCTGACTCCCTTTGGTAATGATGATGTCTTCAGTGGATACCGCCATTCCCCTGGTATTTGACAAGTAATTACAAACCGAGGACCGGAGCCGTTGAGATCCCCTGGCATCACCATACTTCAGAAAATTCTTTCCATAGAATTTTCTGGAAATACTCCGGTATTCACGCATCAGCTGATCAACAGGTGCCAGGCGCACATCTGGAAAACCGGCGTCAATGGCTAAATCTGTTTTTTGATAAGTTGTGCTGGGAACGGTGTCTTTGAAGTTGTTGGTCCAGATGAAGGATTCCTCCACATTTTTCTTCGATATCGGTTCAGGAAGTCGCGGCCTGGAAATTACCGGTAGGTTAGAAAGTACAAAAATTCCCTTTCGTTCAATAGATTCAGCCCAGCCCTGACTGATCAATTCTTCATATGCTAATTTTATCGTATTTCGATTGATGCCGATCAATTCAGCCAGCACTCTGGAGCTTGGTAATATGTCTGAGGGCTGTAGTGTGCCCTTGGTAATCAAAGAGATAAACAGATTGCAAACCTGGATATGTAATGTGACAGGTGCATTTCGATCAATCTGGATTAATGACTTGTATGGTAGCGTCTGGGCCATAGTGTTTATGGAAATTGGTATGTAAATATAATCCAATATCACGGTACTTTTGAGAGGAATGCTGAAATGAAAGAAAAATAACCATGAAAAGTAAAGCAATTAAAGGAAGTCTTTTGGTGGCGTTGGGGGCCTCGAGTTACGGGATGCTGGGAACTTTGGTGAAAATTGCCTATGCTGACGGCTTTAGCACGGCTGAAGTTACAATTTCTCAGTTCAGCCTGGGTTTTTTTGGGTTGTTGCTTTTAACCCTGTTCCGCAACGGGCGATCAGTCCCGGCGGTGAAAGCCTCGGGAATTAAAGGTATATTTAAGCTGATCTTCGCCGGATCTTCTCTGGGATTAACGAGTGTTTTCTATTACCTGGCGGTGCAGTCCATCCCGGTCAGTATAGCAATTGTGCTGCTCATGCAAACCGTGTGGATGGCTGTGATTGTGGAGATGGTATTACATAAAAAGGCACCCGGTCTATTAAAAGTATGCTCGGTTTTCCTGATATTGACGGGAACGGTATTCGCGACCAACCTGCTTGAAGCATCGGGCTCATTTCATTGGACGGGCTGCGGTTGGGGAATGATGGCTGCTGTGTCCTATACGGCCACGATGTATACCTCAAACCACCTTGAGCTTCAGTTTCCTCCCTTAAAAAGAAGTCTTTATTTGATTCTGGGAGGATTGATCATTATTTGTTTCATTTTCCATTCTGCGTTAACCCGGGACTTTTCATTTGGTATATTTAGCAGCTGGGGGCTGTTGATTTCTTTGTTCGGAACGATTCTTCCCCCATTGTTATTTACCCGGGGCATGCCGCTTGCCGGCATGGGACTCGGTGCTATTATCGCTTCTATTGAAATTCCAGTGG
>CBFGNP010000782.1:0-2213 GCA_965650095.1 uncultured Pedobacter sp.
TACCCGGAATTCTTTAAAGAAAATCCCGACTTCAACAATAAGACCTATCAGGACAAATTCGGTGTTTATACTGAAAACTGCGGCCTGGATAAAGTACATATGTCATGGGGCCACGACGAATATGTATACCACATGATGAAGGATTACATTCCTGAACCCGGTTTATACATGCTTCGCTACCATTCTTTCTATTCCCAGCACAGGGAAAATGCCTATTCACATTTAATGAATGAGAAAGACCACGAAATGTTTAAATGGGTTAGCCTTTTTAATCCATACGATCTGTATTCCAAAAATCCAAATCAAAAAAGCTGGGAGGAATTAAAGCCATACTACCAGAATCTGGTAGCTAAATACCTGCCTGTTACCCTTAAGTTCTAGCCGCTCTGCTCCTTCGGCATCGCGACAAGCAGCTAAGTAACAAACCAAATATAAATCATTAATTATGAAACTAAACTTACCAAACCATGAGATTTAATTATACACTTTTTCAGCGTAGCTGCATGTGTATGCTACTCTTACTAATTTGTCAGGCTTCTAATGTAGCACTGGCTCAGAATGAACGAAAAATCACCGGCAGGGTGGTCGATGAGCAGAACCTTCCGGTACCTGGTACTTCGGTTTCAATAAAAGGGACTGGTAAGGCGACTGCAACCGGTGGTGATGGATCCTTTAGCATCACTGCAAAGAAAGGTGATCTACTGGTTGTCAAGTCCATAGGCTTTGAAACGAAAGAGACAATCGTTACGGATGCATCATCGTATACGGTAAAAATTAGCCAGGCCAGTACAAACCTGGCGGATGTTGTCGTGGTCGGTTATGGTAAAAGTACCAGAAAAGCCTTAACAAGTTCCATATCTTCTGTAAAAGGGGATGAACTGAATAAAGGAGCCATCAGCGATGTAGGCCAAATGCTTCAGGGTAAGGTACCTGGACTGAACATCAGTCGCAGTGGCGACCCTAACCGGGCTGCAGCCATCGTTATGCGTGGTGCTTCTACCTTACGTGAAGGTGCACAATCCCCTCTATTCGTTATTGATGGGGTTCCCGGAGCAGATATTTCGATCCTGGCACCAGACGATATTGCCTCCGTAGACGTTTTAAAAGATGCTGCTGCGGCAGCGATCTATGGAAACAGGGCCGCCAACGGGGTAATTATGGTAACCACTAAAAAAGGTACAGCAGGTCAGGCCCAACTGAGTTATAGCACTTACTTTGGTGTTGAAAATGTGTCCAACCAGTATGATATGATGAATTCAGACCAGCTGAAGGCCTTCCTGGAAAAAAATAACTCCTCACTGACGCCGGCTAACGACAAAGGGGCAAATACCGACTGGCAGAATGAGGTTCAACGCAGCAATGCACTCTCTTACAACCATAATATTTCTTTGAGCGGCGGTACCGAAAAAACAACTTACCATGCCAGCATCAACTATTTCAATCAGCAAGGTATTGTAAGAACCAGTGGCCTGAACCGTTTTATCGGCCGTGTAGGGATAGAGCAAAAAGCGCTGAACGACAAGCTGAAGATCGGATTCAGCCTGAGCAACTCGATCAGTGATGCCGATCTGGTACCCTACCGCAATACGGTACTTTCTCAGATGCTGACTTACCTGCCTACGGCACCGGTTAAAAATCCAGATGGCTCCTATTTCGACAACCTCATCCAAACCAGCTATTACAATCCCGTATCAATGCTCGAGAATGGAAAAGAGAACCTGAAAACTAAAAACCTGCTGGGAAATTTTACAGCCAACCTGAAATTACCATTTGGCTTTTCTTATGATGTATCTGCTTCTTACCAGAATACGCAGAATGTATACGGTGCGTTTTACAACAGTATTTATACTTCCAGGTACAACAACGTAAGGAATACACCTGATCCGCCAGCAAATCCAGTATTTCTTTCACTGGTTGGACAAAATGGCGTGGCGTTAAGAAATGCTTACCAAAACACGAACAAAATTATTGAGACCTATCTGACCTGGAACAAAAAACTTGGCGACCATGACATTAATGCTGTAGTCGGTTATTCTTACCAGCAGTCGCTGAACAATGATGGTCTACAGGCTTCTTCAACCAATTTCCCAATCAATGAAGTGAGTTATAACAACCTAAGCCTGGGTAATCCTTATGCAGTTACAGATTTTAGGGTAAATTATAACCCTGATGTCATGTACCAGGAAATATTGATGATTTCAGATTTTGCCAGG
>CBFGNP010000783.1:0-2202 GCA_965650095.1 uncultured Pedobacter sp.
ACGCAAATGAATTACTGGCTGGCAGAGAACACCAACCTGTCGGAACTGCACCAGTCTTTATTTGATATGATCGGTCGTCTGGCCGTAAACGGCGCAAGCACCGCAAAAATAAATTATAACATACAAGAGGGCTGGGTGGTCCACCATAATACAGATATCTGGGCCAAAACATCACCTACAGGGGGCTATGACTGGGATGCAAAAGGCGCCCCACGCTGGTCGGCCTGGCCTATGGGTGGGGCATGGCTAACCACACATCTCTACGATCATTACCTGTTTACGGGCGACAAACAGTTCCTGAAGGAAAAAGGTTATCCCCTGATGAAAGGGGCGGCCGAATTTATGTTAAAATGGCTGGTCAAAGACAATAAAACGGAGTATCTGGTCACCAATCCATCCACTTCTCCTGAAAATGTATTTAAGGTCAATGGCAAGGAATATGAACTGAGCAAGGCGACCACCATGGACATGGGGATCATTAAAGAATTGTTCGCAGATTGTATAGCCGCTTCCAAAACACTGGGTATAGATGCCGGTTTCAGGGCCGATCTGGAAAGTGCGGAAGTGAAATTATATCCATTTAACATTGGCCGTTACGGACAATTGCAAGAGTGGTTTAATGATGTGGATGACCCTAAAGATACGCACAGGCATTTGTCGCATTTATTTGCACTATATCCCGGGAACCAGATCACTGTACAAAATGTACCTGAACTGGCCGCTGCGGCCAAACAATCGCTGATTCATCGTGGCGACCTGAGTACGGGATGGTCTATGGCCTGGAAAATCAACTGGTGGGCCAGGTTACAGGATGGGAATCATGCCTTGAAAATCTTAAAAGCCGGTTTAACCTTAATTGATCCGGCCAAAACTGTAGAGCCGCAAAAAGGCCCAGGTACCAGTATGGCGCAGCTCAGCAATGTACAAATGAGCGGTGGCGGAACCTATCCAAATCTGTTTGATGCACATCCGCCTTTCCAGATCGACGGCAACTTTGGGGCTACGGCAGGCATTACCGAAATGTTGCTGCAAAGCAATGCCGGTGAGCTGAGCTTATTGCCGGCATTACCGGATGATTGGACAAAGGGCAGTATAAAAGGTATAAAAGCCCGGGGAAATTTCCGGGTTGATATGAACTGGTCTGGAGGTCAACTGGTCGACGCATTCATTTCTTCCGGTTCCGGAGGCAATTGCAGACTACGGACAAACCTGCCCGTCAAAGTTGCTGGCGCAGTATCAAAAACTGCTACGGGTCCTAATCAGAACCTGCTGAATGTAACGTCCGAAAAACCGGTATACCATAAAAATGAAAATGCCAGGCTGCAGGAGCTGAACCTGAAAAAAAGCTATGTGATTGATTTTGAAACTGAAAAAGGTAAAACCTATAAAATAACCCCATTATAAATATTTAACCTGCTATGAACCGAATAATTAAATATGCTGCTTGTTTAACCTTTTTATTACTGGTCACCCGTTTATCTGCCCAGGAAATTAAATGGGAGGCGATTGCTCCCGGTGTCTGGAAGGGCACTATTGGAAAGCCTGAAAGTTACAACCTGCTCAGCGCGGCGGGGGCTAAACCGGCATTCGATGGGCTTAAAAATGTAGGAGAGGCCGAATTCCCTTTGGCAAAAGATGAGATTGTGGCTAAACTGAATGATGGTAAAACCTATCTGAGATTTCCCCTGGACAAAAAAGAGCAGTTGTATGGCTTTGGCTTAAATTTTCAGACCGTACACCAGCGTGGCAAGATCCTGCAATTGCATGTAGACCATTATGGCGGTAAAGACAATGGACGTACGCATGCGCCAACGCCTTTTTATGTCTCTTCAAATGGATATGGGGTGTTTATCAATTCGGCCCGATATTTAAACATTTATGCAGGCTCTTCCGTGAAACGTGAGGGTAAAAATGTACCCGAAGCGAAAGACCGCAATACGGATAAGACCTGGTCGTCCCGTCCCTATTCTGATGGGGTTGAGGTGCTTGTTCCGGCTGAAGGAGTAGAGTTTTACGTATTTGCTGGTCCTAAACCACTGGATGCGATCCGCAGGTATAATTTATTAAACGGTGGCGGAGTATTGCCACCACGCTGGGGGCTTGGTTTTACACAAAGGGTGAAAACACTTTATACTTCAGCAGATGTGGAAGCGGAAGTAAAAGCGTTTGAAGACAAGGGCTTTCCACTCGATTTTATTGGCC
>CBFGNP010000784.1:0-2193 GCA_965650095.1 uncultured Pedobacter sp.
ACCAGAATGTAGATCCTAAACCAAACACAGATCCCAAAAGCATAAAGGCTAACCTGATTACTCAATTAACAGGTGCGGTGAAGTGGACACAGACGATTGAACAGATGATTGCAGACGGAGCGGATGAATTTATTGAAGTTGGACCAGGAAATGTATTGCAAGGCCTGGTTAAAAAGGTAAACAGGGCTATGCAAACGAGCTCTGCTGCCGCTGTATAATGTAATGATAAATCCTTAAAGATATAACAGGCGTGGGTATAAGAGGTAAAATAAGATTTCTTTTATTAATACTGGGCGCTTGTTGTATCATTACCGCCTTATCGTTAAGGCATTCCATAACAAAAAAAGAGCTGCTTAGGTACGATGCCCGTCAGCTTCAGGAAAAACTCCTTATTAAGGAGCAGACCATCTATGATTTCCTGTCAGATCGCTTGCAGGTAGAAAAGGCCAAGAAGTTTGCGCAGGATATGAATGCAGCTTCAGACTTCATTAAAACCTATTCTGATCAAGGCATTAACCTTCTGGTTTATAAAAATCATGAGTTAAAGTTCTGGAGTTCATTCAATGCATTTCCAACGGGTCCAGGGTCGGTAATGGAGGGATCTTCTTTTGTGGGGCTTCGTAATGGATCCTACGAATTGATAAAGAAGACTTCAGGCAATTATACACTCATTTTTCTCATTGAGGTAAAAAGTAACTTTGATATTGAAAATCATTACCTCGAAAATACCATCTCGAAGTACCTCTCTCCTTCTAATTCATTGTCCCTCGCAAATTACACTGATGCAGAAATATACGGCATAAAGAATCTAAATGGGGAACCCTTATTTGAAGTGAAGTTGATGCAAGGATATGCTAAAAGCATTTACGGAGCCATTGAAGTCTGGTTGTGGGTAATCGGGCTTTTTAGCTTTTGTCTGTTTTTTAATTCCCTTTGCGCCTGGCTGGTAAAAAAAGGGAGTATCATGACCGGCACCTTACTTTTAATCCTTTTCTTTTTTGGCATCAGGGTCACCGACCTGGAATACGGTTGGTTCAATCACCAGTTTAACCTTCAGATATTTAGTCCCACTATATTCGGTGAGAGCTTTTTCCTCCCCTCTCTGGGTGATTTCCTGCTGAACGTAATTGCGATCACCTGGGTTGTTCTATTTGTATATACTTACAAGGATAAATACAGGATGCCCAAGTGGCTGGCTGCAAGTAAGACCGGTGGACTGCTGCTGCATTTTCTGTTATTGGTTGCCTTTTCTGCATTGGCTTTTTTGTTTGATCAGGTATTTTTCGGATTGATCATCAATTCAAAAATAAATTTCAACATTACCAATATCGTTAATCTCGGCTGGATCAGTTGGGTCAGTATTATCATTTTATGCCTGGTCTGGTTTAATGTTTATTTGGTTGGTAGCATATTTATGCAGCAGACATTGCAGACTAAGGTAACCAACAAAGAGCGGCTGGTCTTGTTTCTCTCTGTCTTTTTTGTTTATCTGATTTATAGGCTTGCAACCGGATTCAGCATATTTTTTATCGCCTATGCCATATTCATTTTTATCATGGGCTGGAATATATACATCAGGAATAATAAATTTTCCATTGGCATATTTGCTGCCCTGTTCTTCTGTCTGGCCTTTATCAGCTCTATCAAATACCTAAAGTTTACCGATATAAATGAAAAAAGTAAACGGTATACCATAGCACAAAAGCTGGGTTATGCAGATGACCCAAAGATCATCAGCTCCATTGAAAGCCTGGAAAAAGCAGTTTCTACTGATGCGTTTATTGCTGAGTATTTTAAGCGGCCAATCCTGGACGGCTCCTTTGATCTGGAAAAACATGTAAATAAAATTCTTTTGGGAAGTTATCTTACACAATATGAATATAATTTATATGAGTATAACGGAGCAGATTCGGCTATATCGAACAATGAAGCCGTTCCATTAAACTACTACAAAAATTTAGTGAAATCGGGCACCATTAAAGTGCCCGAATGTAAATTCTTTTATCGGTTGAATTATACCTTTGGGTATCAGAATTACTTTGGGATCATTCCAATTTTTGTTGACAACCACATATTGGGCACGCTGGTTATCGATCTGAAATCGCCGCAATACAATTACAACAGTCAGCTACCCGAGATCCTGGTCGACGGGAAAGTCCGGGGAGAAGAAGATTACAGCAGTTATTCTTTTGC
>CBFGNP010000785.1:0-2193 GCA_965650095.1 uncultured Pedobacter sp.
GATTTCATTTTTAATGATCTCATCATGGGACCTAAGAATCCCGATTTCTGGACTTACCGGATGATGTGCAAAATGGCTGCCGCATGGCCTAACCTGATCAGTTCAGATTTTTGCATCACCCATATTGACGCAAAGATCATCAACACGGAGATGGCGGGTCAATTCACCCTTCAGATCAATGCTTGTGTAATGGTTGGTCTTATGTTAGGCATCCCATATATCTTATTTGAATTGTGGTTATTCATCAAACCGGCCCTGCACGAAAATGAACGTAAATCGGCAAGTAATTTTGTGTTGTTTGCTTCAACGCTCTTCTTTACGGGCATTATGTTCGGATATTATATTGTATGTCCGCTGTCGGTCAATTTCCTTACAAACTTTACGGTAAGCCCTGAGATTGAGAATACATTTACCATATCCTCCTACCTTTCTTCGGTTGCTACGTTAACCATTGGCTCTGGAATCATCTTCCAGTTGCCTGTTGTCATTTATATCTTATCTAAATTTGGTATAATGACCCCTGCGTTCATGCGCTCTACACGGAGATATGCTGCTGTTATTATTCTGGTTGTCGCGGCGGTGGTTACCCCAACTGCTGATGTCATGACCATGTTAGTTGTTGCCTTTCCACTGTTTTTATTGTACGAACTGAGTATCTTTATATCGGCCAATATAGAACGCAAGAGAAATAAAGAACTTTATGGCGTGGCTAAAGTAAAAAAACCATAATCCTAACTTATTATCCTAAAAATTTAAAGATGTCGACAGATAAAAAATTTAAAATTGCAATTGGCTCAGATCATGCAGGCTTCGAATATAAACAATTGCTCAACTCCTTTTTAAGCGATCATGAGGTTAGAGATTTTGGCACTTACTCAGCCGGTTCTGTTGATTATCCTGATTTTGCCCATCCGGTTGCTGAGGCAGTTGAAAGTGGCGAATACACATTTGGGGTATTGGTTTGCGGAAGTGCAAACGGTGTCGCCATAACGGCAAATAAACACCAACAGATCCGTGCCGCTATTTGCTGGCAAAAAGAAATTGCAGAACTGGCAAGATTGCATAACAATGCAAACATTATTTGCATCCCTGCAAGATTTGTTTCAGAAGAACTGGCTAAAGAAATGGTTAGCGCTTTCCTGAATACAGCCTTTGAGGGCGGAAGACATGCCGATCGGGTGAATAAGATGACCTGCTAAACACGGTATTATGAAAAGCCAATTTCTCTATACGACGCTGGTATTGCTGTTAGGCTGCACGGCTGCTGCACAGAACAGGGATGCGATCAGGTTCAGTCAGACGATCAATAAAGACAATGCCCATAAGCACCTTTCGGTTCTTGCTTCGGATGAATATGAGGGACGGGAAACAGGTAAAAAAGGTGGCTGGATGGCAGCAGATTACATTAAAGCCCATTTTAAAAGCCTGGGTCTAAAAGGACCTGTAAAGGGAGATTATTTTCAGCCAATAGATATGGTCAGCTATGGGCTTTCACAGATTTTAACCATAGAAGGACAACCTGCTGAACCTATAAAAGATTTTTATATCCTGGGTCCTTCCGTGTCAGAGAACGGATATGCCTTCAATACAGGCAGCGTGCTGTTTGCCGGTTATGGATTGAATAAGGATGGTTACAATGACTATGATGGCCAGACTGTGGCAGGGAAAGTGGTCATGATCTTTAAATCCGGAGATCCTTCCGGGTCCTCGGCGGCTAAAACAACGGGGGGCAGTATCAATACCAAGATTAAATACCTGTCCGATCAAAAAGCCATGGCTGTCCTCGTAGTAGACCCAATGGTTAATACGATGCCTGAGAACCTAAAAAGCTATTTGCAGTCAGAACAACTGCTGATGAAAACGAAGGAAAACATGGAACGTATCAACAGGCCACAGGATCTTCCAGTTATCTATATCGGTACCCATGTGGCCAATCAGTTGCTTAAATCGTCACAGCTTACTGTTGACGCTTTAAAGAAGAAAATTGCGGATAGTGGTAAGCCTGCTTCCCGGGAAATACCAGTAGCGGTTACCGTTAGTGCGAAAAAAACAGAAACCAAAGTGAGGGCGGAAAATGTTCTCGGCTTTCTGGAAGGTACTGATCCAAAACTGAAAGAGGAAGTGCTGGTCATCACTGCGCATTACGACCACATTGGTATAACACCTGATGTAAAAGGTGAGGACAAGATCAAT
>CBFGNP010000786.1:0-2191 GCA_965650095.1 uncultured Pedobacter sp.
GGTCTAACCATTATTATTTTGATCTGAACCGTGACTGGGCCTGGCAATCGCAGATAGAAACGCAGCAGCGCCTGGTTCTTTATCAGGAGTGGATGCCGGAGGTGCATGTAGATTTTCATGAGCAGAACTATAATGAGCCCTATTATTTTGCTCCTGCGGCAGAGCCAATCCACCAGGACGTAACACCCTGGCAAAGGGAATTTCAGATTACGGTAGGGAAGAACAATGCAAAATACTTTGATCAGAAAGGCTGGAAATATTTTACGAAGGAGCAGTTCGACTTGCTGTATCCTTCTTACGGAGATACCTATCCCCTTTATAATGGTGCGGTGGGAATGACCTACGAGCAAGGGGGAATAGGGGCAGGCCTGGCCGTAGTCACTATTGATGGAGATACCCTGACGCTTAAAGATCGGATTGACCATCATTTTACTGCGGGTATGGCTACTTTGGAAACGGTGTCAAAAAATGCGGGTCGACTGGTTGAAGAATTTAAAAAATACTTTGAGAGATCAACGCTTAACCCACCTGGGGTTTTTAAAAGCTATGTGGTTAAAGGGGAAAATCTGGGAAAAATAAAGCGGCTTGCTTCGCTTTTAAAGAAGAACAAGGTAGAATTTGCTTTTGGTGGAGACCAGTCTTTAGAGGGATTTAACTTCGAAACCAGGAAGGCTGATACCTTTAAAATTGAACGGAATGACCTGATTGTAAACCTGGAACAGCCTGCAGCAGTATTGGCCAATGTGTTATTTGAGCCGCAAACAAAGGTAAGCGATTCAAATACCTATGATATTACCGCCTGGGCCCTGCCTTATGCTTTTGGCTTAAGCGCATACGCGACCGCCACTTCGGTTAAGGGAAAGTATCCATTGGTTGAGGAGCCGAAGGCGATTTTAACCGGTGGACAAAAACCTTATGCCTGGCTTCTGCCCTGGAATTCTTTAGATGATGTCAAAGTGCTGATCGCTTTGCAAAAAGCAGGAATAAAGGTGCGGCTCGCGGAAGAGGGCTTTACAGCAGGCGGGAAAGCATATCCCCTAGGCTCTTTGCTGATTTACAGAGCCGAAAATGAAAGGGCGGTTAAAGCATTGTCTGTCAGGATGGCCAACATCCAAAAGGAATGCAAGACCCTGTTTTATCCAGTTAAGGGTGGTTTTGTAGATAAAGGAAAAGATTTCGGCTCCTCCGTTTATCCGGTATTGAATGTGCCCAAAATAGCCATTGTTTCAAGTGCCGAAGCTTCAGCCCAAAGTCTGGGGGAGGTATGGCATTTTTTTGAACAGGACCTTAGCTACCCGGTAACGATGATTGGTCCTGAAGATGTTGCGAATCTGGATATCAATAAGATAAATACATTAATCTTTCCGGATGGCATCTACAGCGCTGCTATTGGCGAGAAAATACAGGATTGGATAAAGATTGGGGGTAAGCTGATCTTACTTGAGGATGCCATATTAAGTTTGGCAGGCAAGAAGCCTTTTGATATTCAAAAAAAGGAATACTTTAAAGATGAACTATCGGTTGGTGATATTCCGAAGTACTTTAGCAGGAAGCTGGTTAATTTGTCCAACACAATCCCAGGAGCCATTTTCAAAGTAGAGTTGGATCATAGTCATCCGATTTCGACGGGTCTGGGTAATTATTATTATACCTTAAAAACAGACGATCGGCTATATGATTTCCTAAAACGAGGCTGGAATACCGGGATTTTAAAGCCTGACAGTTATATAGCTGGCATTGCCGGTGAAGCAGTGCTTAAAAAACTCCGGGAGGGGATGCTTTTTGGGGTCCAGCCTGAGGAAAAAGGGACAATCATTTACCTTGGTGCGAGTGTACTTTTCCGTTCGTTCTGGGAAAACGGGAAACAAATGTTTGCAAATTCTGTCTTTTTGGTAAACCAATAAATTCCGCGCTCCATTCTGATTAAAGCCCGATTTTAGCGACACCTGTTAAATCAATTAAATTTTAGTTAAAAAAGGTAAAGAAAAGTGTTAATTTTTGTTAAATGTTTGGCTTCATATAAAGGTTTGGCCTCGATTTGAAATTAAATTTCGCTATTGTGTAGTATTTAGAATATTGTTCGCTTTTTAACGCGTTTTTTGCGCATTCACACTGAGGTGAATGGTCATTTTAATGTCATATCTTTTGGCTGCTTGGTGGTTATGCTATGCATGCATATCATATTCGGTAT
>CBFGNP010000787.1:0-2137 GCA_965650095.1 uncultured Pedobacter sp.
CCTTTTGTTTGCGCAGCCAATGCGACGGTTTCATATACATCAAGCTCATAGGTAATATCAAGAAGCACTCTTAAAACACCTACTTCTTTGCTTCGCAACAGCCTATCTAGTTTGCTGATGTGATAGAAGTTCAGTTTACGCTCATTTAACGAGGCTAGTCGCGCAAATGTATCATTTTCCAGGAGGCCAATTATTCTTGCACAATGGCGAATGACTAAATCAGGTGCCCCTGCTAATGGCATTTGCCTTGCCAGGGCTAAAAGATACCTGAGTAATTTTATTAAATTCTCGACTCCTACTTTAATAATGTAATAATCGCTTTGGGGACTTATCTTATTACGGATGAATCCAGCCGTTGCATCTATGATGTTAGGTCTAAGATATCCTTTGTTATATTTTAAATAATGTTCTATAAGGTCTAGTTGATGACTGGTAATATCTAACTCGATCTTTTCGCTGGAAAAGTACTTTATAGCATCTTTACGGGCAGTAACGAATGTAATATCTGATGAAGGACTGGTCATCATATCCCGCAGTTTTTCACGCCCACCCAGTGTTCTGGTATATTTGAAAATATTAAAAATTGATCCGGAAGTATTTGTTTCCGTTAAAATATTCAAATCCTGATAGGTTTGAAAGTCCATCTCAAATTTCATAGTTACCGCCGCTATTCATGATTAATTGATTTGTAATTTAGGTATTTAAGCGAATAACTGAACAAGTTGCGGTGAGATTTTCGTATCTTTCCATATGGAGCCGGAAGAACATCAATCATTCTATAAACCTAAGCGAAAGTCCAAAAATATTAATGAATGGAATGCTTTAATGCAGGAAAAGCAAATACTTTGGGATTCTCTAAAAAAGAAGAACACATATTATGTTTTTCTTGCCGTTTTGGCCATCGTTGCAATTATTTATTTTTTTTAAATCAAGGTACAAGTAGTGACTAAAAGAATCTATTTCATTAGTGGATTGGGTGCAGACAGGCGGGTTTTTAAGAAGCTGGTCTTTCCACCGAACTTTGAATTGGTGTATCTTGATTGGATTACGCCCGAGGTTAAGGAGTCACTGGAAGACTATGCTGGCAGACTGGCACATAAAATTGATACCTCTAGCCCATTTTATCTGGTGGGCTTATCTTTTGGTGGTATGCTGGCTACAGAAATTGCAAAGAAACTCCATCCCGTACGCACCTTCCTGATCTCCAGTTCGCCTGTTTTTAAAGAACTGCCCTGGTATTACCGGATGGCAGGAAGTTTAAGGCTACAAAAATTATTACCTGTAGGTCTGTTAAAGAAAGGCAATGGTATGGGTCTGAAGCTGTTAGGTGCCACAACACAAAACGAGCGCATTTTATTAAAGCAGCTTATCGTAGACAGCGATCCCGCTTTCATGAAATGGGCATTAACATGTATTTTAACATGGAAAAATGAAGAACGTCCGGGCAATCTCATACATATACATGGCACTGCAGACCATATTTTACCGATCAGATATAACAAGCCTGATGTTGTCATTAAGAATGGCGGGCATTTCATGGTTTATGCGAATGCAAAAGAAATTAGTGATTATATGCTCCATCAGCTGCTTGAAGGATAGAGCGCATATGATCACATTGAGGATCTGTCGTTTAATATCTCTACATATCCCTCCGTCCCATTCACCCGTATGCGCTGCCCGTCTTTGATCAGTCTGGTTGCTTGCTCTACGCCGACAACCGCCGGCAGGCCATATTCACGTGCGATAACCGCTCCGTGCGTCATCAGTCCCCCAACTTCGGTGACCAGGCCTTTTATGGATACAAACAATGGTGTCCAGCTCGGATCAGTAAACGGGGTGACCAATATATCGCCCTCTTCCAGGTCAGCATCTTCCATGTCTAAAATCACACGTGCCCGTCCCTCAATACTTCCGGAAGAAACAGCAAGACCTACGATAGCTGCTGATGGTAGATTCTCCCGTTTGTACTCGCCTGTAATGATTTCCCCGTCAGATGTGAAAACACGCGGAGGAGTTAATTTTTCATATAATTTGAAATCTTCTTTTCGTTGGCTGATGGTTTTAACATCCACTATATGGGTGCGAACCACTTCACGAAGCTCTTCAAAACTAAGATAGAATATATCTTCTTTTTCAT
>CBFGNP010000788.1:0-2122 GCA_965650095.1 uncultured Pedobacter sp.
TGATGCCTTGCATTCACCAAATGAGAAATACGATATCTATAACTATTATAAAGGGATTGAGACTTTGCCTTTGTTCCATAAGTATTTTGCTGAGCTGAGCCGGTAATTGCTTTTACAATTGCTTGTGGCATCGCATGATGTTACCTAATTAAACACCAATATTCCTGATCTTCAGTAGCCTCCGGATGGCTGTGTATGTCTATCAGGGACATTGGTGTTTTTATTTTGGATGCATACCTGAAAGCTGTACTTTTGCAGGATCATGCCGCCAGCACCAAGAAAGACACCAGTTCCACGAAAACCATCCCGCCAAACCTATGTATCTGATGAATCGGGTAGGCCGCGTCGAAAAACAGCTTCCAAAAGAAAAACAGCAAAGAAGAAGCCCTGGCCTGTATGGCTAAAATTCGGGATTGCAGCGCTGTTGCTGATATTGCTCTCCCCATTTTATTATGCTTATATCATTAAAGGTTTCAGTTCAACCTGGGCCTGGATCAGAGATATTGGCGAAGATCCCAATTACCGTACTTACAGTAGTTTTAACATTCGTATCCCTAAAGGCTATAACATTCACGGTATAGATGTCTCTTATTACCAGGGAAAGATAGACTGGAAGCAGGTGAAAGCGATGAAGGAGGATGATGTTAAAGTGGATTTTGCCTTTATTAAAGCTACAGAAGGGCTGTTTAAAGTGGATCCCTATTTCCAGCGTAACTGGCGTGAAGCACCAAAGGCAGGGGTGATCTGTGGAGCATATCATTTCTTTCGTCCGCAGAAGCCAGGCCAATGGCAGGCTAAGTTCTTTTTGCAAACGGTGAGTTTTGAAGCCGGGGACCTGCCCCCGGTTGTTGATATAGAAGAACTTGACGGGGTTCCCGCATCACAGATGCGCAGGCAGCTGGCTGATTTTGTGAAGCATATTGAAAGAAAAACAGGGGTTAAGCCCATTATATATACGGGATTGTCTTTTTATAATGACTACCTGAAGGGGCATTTCGATGAATACCCTTTATGGATTGCACATTACCATCAGCCTAAATTGAAAGTGAGCACCGCAACAAACTGGCATTTCTGGCAACACTCCGATAAGGCAAAAATATCTGGGATTGGTCATGTAGTTGATTTCAATGCATTTAACGGCGATAGTCTGGCATTTGGTCAGTTGCTGATTAAATGATGAAACCATCATGAGCAAACGCTCACAAACAATGATGAGCCGAGCTTTGCGAGCTCTTGAATTCCAATAAAACGATAGGAACTCATGAAAAATATTGCTCATGATAGCTTCATTACCATTGAAAGAGAAATTTATATTCCAATAAAAAAAAATCGCATTAAATATTTGATAGATGTTCGTAAAAATTAGCAATAATGCTATATTTGCGCCAAGTAAGGATTTTTCTTAAGTATGTCAATGCCCGGATGGCGAAATTGGTAAACGTTGCGGTCTCAGAAGCCGTTGGAGTACAATCCTTGAGAGTTCGAGTCTCTCTTCGGGCACGTCGAAACTTAAAAGCCTGCAAAACAATGTTTTGCAGGCTTTTGTTGTTTATAAAATACGCCTTAAAATAGAACTCATGATCAGATTAAACAGTGAAACACCACCAGATGTATTACAGGAAGTAAAGAAAGGCGACCTGGTAACGGATACCTTTAGTAAAACCGGATTGGTAGAAAGCGTCGAAATTTCTGATGACGGACTGTATAAGATCTATAACTATCATCTTGTCACGGGCCGTACCATTACCATTAAAAGATAGCATTTAACCGATCGCATTTAGAGACTTATTCCTCCTGATACTTCAATCCGTTGTCCGTTTATCCAGCCGGCTTCTTCGGTACATAGGAAAGCAACCACTCCGCCAATATCATCTGGTAAACCGACACGTCCCAAAGCGGTTGAACTTGCTATATTCGCATTCACCTCTTCGTTATCTCTGACATGGCCGCCACCAAAGTCGGTTTCTATCGCACCTGGAGCTACAACATTTGCGGCAATATGCCTCTGGCCCAGTTCCCTGGCAAGGTATCGGGTAAGCACTTCAACAGCTCCTTTCATGGAACCATAAGCAGAAGAACCCGGGAGAGAAAAACGCGCAAGACCCGACGAGATATTAATGAT
>CBFGNP010000789.1:0-2119 GCA_965650095.1 uncultured Pedobacter sp.
CAGCATCATGCAGGGCGACTGGCGGGAAAACAACATCCAGGTCCAGGCCTTAGTCCCGATTAACCTGAACGCGCTTGGAGACACCTATAGTCTTTCCTTAAAAACCGCCACCAGCTATACGCAACGGTACAAGGGAGAAAACATGCCCGCCAATTACATTACCAGCCTGAAGTTTCCCATGGAATACGGGCTCACCTTTGGGCATTCGATGCGCCAGGCCGACCGTGACATTTTCCCAAAATGGGCACAGACCATCAGAGTATCCTATTTTCACCAGCCCTTCGATAAAAGGCTTGACGGGGATCTATTTGCTGCAGAAGCATTTTTATATTTCCCTGGTCTGTTTAAAAACCATTCCTTCACCGCCAATTTCAATTACCAGAAAGCCAGTGGGGTAAGAAGGTACGACAATGAGGTCAATACAGTTTACGGTTACAACAACATTATGGCCAGGAACTTTTTAAAGAACACCCTGCTTTTCAATTACAGGTTCCCCTTCGCTTTTCCAGACCTCGAACTTGGCCCGCTGGCTTACATCAGAAACGTCCGTGGCGGTCTGTTCTGTCACTACGAAAACTTAGGTGTGGAAACCAATTTGGCCGAACCTAAGACTTATGGATTCGAACTGCGGAGCAGCATGAATTTACTGCGCTACCAACCTGTCATCGATCTAGGTGCCAGATTTGTATTCGTTAATAAGTTTTACAATCAAAATCCTATATTAGAGTTAATTTTAAACTACAGCTTCTAGATTATGCGTACGAAAACCGTTTTCATCATCATTTTCACTGCCCTGATTACCATTTTTCTAATGATCAACACGGATGCGGTGGAATTTAACTTCATATTCGTAAAAAAAGAAATTTCTAAACTGCTGGTCGTTGGGGTCTGTACTTTTGTGGGCTTTGTTTTGGGGTACTGGGCAGGTCGCCCTAAAACAACGATAAGCACGTATGACAGGGAAACAGACGGCTACAAAGACGATAAAAATGACCTGAGTGACGAAGACAGAGAATATATCAGATAATTCCGACGTCACATCAGATAGTCCGGATGTCGCACTCAGGATGCGGGAGTATCATAAAAAAGCGTCGGACCACTGAAGATGATCCGACGCTTTTTTATTTTCTTATTATTAGAGGCTTCTATCCTAAAGCCTGTTTGATATCTCCAAGAATATCGTTGATATGCTCCAGGCCGATAGATAAACGAATCGTCCCCTGCTCTATACCCACCTCCAAACGCTCCTCTTCAGTGAGTTTAGAATGCGTACTGGTTGCCGGATGGGTAGCGATAGACCTGGTATCCCCCAGATTAGCTGAAATAGAGAACATCTTCAGCTTGTTCATAAAATTACTTGCCGCGTCAACACCACCCTCAATTACCAGGGTTACAATACCTCCGCCCTGCTTCATTTGCTTTCTAGCGATTTCATACTGCGGATGAGAAGCAAGAAAAGGGTACATTACCTTTTTGATGCGGGTATGGCTTTCTAAAAATTCTGCGACTTTCAAGGCATTCTCACAATGTCTGTCCATGCGAACAGCAAGCGTCTCTAAACTTTTAGACAACAACCAGGCGTTAAACGGTGACATCGCAGGTCCGCTATGTCTTGCAAAACCTTCAATTTCCTTAATTATCTTTTCCGAGCCCAGGATGATCCCTCCAAGGGTACGCCCCTGTCCATCAATAAATTTCGTAGCAGAATGAATAGATATGTCGGCACCCAATTTGATTGGCTGTTGCAAATATGGCGTAGCAAAACAATTGTCAACCGCCAGCAAAATATTATGTTTCTTTGCCAGTGCGGTCAGCCACTCCAGATCGATAATATCAATTCCCGGATTGGAAGGAGTTTCCACAAAGATTATTTTTGTGTTGGGCTGTATTCCGTTTTCCCATTGATCTGGTTTATCCAGATCGGCATAAGTATAACTAATGCCCCATTTTGCGAAAACATTGTTCAGCAGCTGATGTGTTGAACCAAACACAGAGCGGCTGGACAAAACATGATCTCCGGACTTTAAAAAAGTTGCAAATGTGGTAAATATTGCAGCCATACCGGAAGCCGTTGCCCATCCCGTCTCCGACCCTTCAAGGGCTGCCATTTTCTCAATCA
>CBFGNP010000790.1:0-2097 GCA_965650095.1 uncultured Pedobacter sp.
TTTCAGCTATTTCTTTGTCCTTTGTATTTAATTCTTCCATGAAAATCCCCTTGAGTAAACACACGAACAAATTTACTTCGTGTACTTTATACAACTAAGGTGTTAAATTTTCCATTAAAAGCAAAGGATTATTATGAGATAAAGTTAGCTACAGCAAAAAGGCCCCGATGTGAACATCAGGGCCTTAGTCTTTAAAAAACGAATATTATTATGGATTAAATGTATAGGAAACGTAGTAAAGTGCACCTATAGCAGGATTGCCAAATGAAGTAACATAGTATTTATTCAGAATATTTGAACCTCCTATTTTGATCATTGAATTTACCGATGGGATTTTCAGATTAACCTGCGCATCAAATGTAGAAAAAGCAGGAACGTTACCCACTGCAAAAGAAGAGAACCAATAATACTTGTCTTGCCAGCGGTATTGTATGTTGAAGCCAACATTCTTAATCACCTCCCGATTGGCCAGTCCAAGATTATAACGCACTTTAGGCGTATTGAAGTCATTTTCATAATCAGCAGGCAGGTCCCCGATCTGGTTATAGGAAACATTTCCACTTGCTGTGTATTTACCCATCAAATAATCCAGCCCGAGTGCAGCACCATAAGTGTTTACATTGCCTTCCGCATTTACGGGAACACCAAAACTGCCACCATCTCTAAACAAGGTAATCGCCGTGATAAAATTCTTATAGGTATTATAATAGCCATAGGCGTCTATTAACAGTTTTGTATTGATCAACCCCTTATAGCCGAGTTCGTAAGATTCAACACTTTCCGGACGAAGACCTTTCGGATTGAAAGTATAAGGCACCAGCAGGCTGGCATCACCTGTAGCTGTAGGGCTTGCAGCAACGGAGGCCAGGTAGGCATTATAGTCTTTCCTCAGCACACCGGGCCTGGTATCCAGCTCATATTTTTGAATACCCCTTGGCAAGCCCCCAATCAGCCGGGTTTGTCCACCCAAAACCGAAAGGTCTATATATTGGTTTTGGGTAGTCGGGTTCCGGTATCCTGTTTGATAAGAAGCCCGGATGTTATTATTTTTGGCAACGGTTAACACACCGGTAACCCGTGGTGTAAACCTTCCCTCAAAATTTGTACTCTTGTCGTACCGCCCGGCAAGGGTAAGCTTAAACTTATCGTTAAATAGTTTTTTACCCAATTGAGCAAAAGCACCATATTCATGGATGTTGATCTCGTCAGTAAGGTCATCAAAGATCGTCCCGCCTGAACGTAACTGATACAGTCTGGATGAAGCACCGACCTGTAATTCCACAACTTTGTTTAAAGCATTGGTGAAATTATACATTCCTTCATAATGATAAAGGTTGGTTTTATCGTCAAATCGCGCACCATATACACTTTTGGAGGGATCAGTCGGATTGATCACTGTAGAGCTGATATTGGTGTTTATAATTTGATATTTGGTATTTTCGAAATTTGCTGTACCAGGTAAAAACCGTCCCCTTCCGGTGTTATTTGCGGCCGTTCTGGCAATGCCATGCGATGCCTCCGGCGACTGGTTCTGCAGTCTTGCACCAATATAGTTGCCAACATATGCCGGAAACCAGGTACTATTCGGACTCGATACCTCATTGATTGAAACTCCTAAAACGGACGAAATGTACGAATCACCTGAGCGTTCCTGTGTCGTATATCCCCTTATAAAGAAATCTTCTCCCTTCAGTTCCAGTTTGTACTGTCCTATGCTGAAGTTACGCAGCGAATAGCGGTCTGACCCGGTATAAACTGAAGTACCACTTCCCCAGCTCAAATGGGCAATTGCTTCAATTGTATTCGTTATCTTATAATTAAGTGAACCTGATGCTTTCAGCGACTTCGTATTGTAATCTACCAGGTTGACCTCATCATACCCATTTCTGGAAATAGATTGATTTGGCAGTACCGAAGGATTTTTCAATCCGAAATAAAATGGAAGATATTGCGCGGACGTAGCCTGTTTCAAAGCTGCAGGAATAGGCAATCCATTTATCAAGCCAAGATAGGTGGCATAACTTGCACCGGCAGGAACCTGATCCAGCACCGTTTTTGGATTAAAAAGACCACCTGATGCAGCAACAATACCATTGC
>CBFGNP010000791.1:0-2095 GCA_965650095.1 uncultured Pedobacter sp.
CAACCCTAAAGCCACAGGCAGGAAATCTTTCGATTCTATTATAGGCATAAAATACTATGAAGTAAAACGGCGTTTCAGCACGGGCCTTTCCTTTAATGAGCTGGGTTTTCAGCAGGAGCCCAGCTGGATCATTCAGTTTAAGGCGCAGGATTCCATTTTGGCCTATAGCCCGCAAAAAAAACGGATGCAAAGCTTTTTCCTGCACTATGATCATGGTGAGGTCTATAATTTTGCTAAAGAATGGTTTAAAATAAAGAAGATCAGTAAGGATAGCCTGGTGTTCCAAAGGTTGCATTTAACCGGCCGGGAGATCTCAAAAGACATCCGCTCTGATGTAAACATCACTTATTACGCGGCGGACTATATTGGGAAAGTGCTTAAAACCACCGCAGAAGAATTACAAAAGCCAACAAGGGCAGATACGGCCTATATACGGCACCTGGCCGAAAGATCCAACAGGAACCCCGGTAACCGCGACAGTGCCTTTGCGGGTCGTGAGCCCGTTGTGTTTAGTCCTGTAAGCAAAATGATCCGCGTAAAAAAGATCAGTACAGTTGATAAACTATTGGGCAGAACGGAATCTTACGACTATTTATTCCCACAGTACCGGATAGACATTGACAAGGCCTACGAAGATTTCGGTTATGAATTTTCCGCAGTTGTAGATGCCAGGGGTAAAATATACCTGGGCAAGTTCCACACGAACCTCCCGGAAAATTATGGTCCCAGAAAGAAAACACTGGAAGCAATTATCAGCGTTTATCTCCAAAATCTGCTCAAGGTTATCCCAGGTAAAACGCTGGGAATTCCGCATTCAACTGAGATTAATCTGGCGGTTGCTGGCCGCAGAAACAGCACCTAACGCGCTTGTTATTTTATATTTATCAAAAAATTCAGCATTTGTATAATATAAAAAATATTATGTACATTGCAGCTTAATTTTAATAAATAATACAATGCAAGAAGGAACAGTAAAATTTTTCAATGTAACTAAAGGTTTCGGATTTATTATCCCTGCAAACGGAGATAGCGAAATCTTTGTACATTCAACAGGCCTTATCGACGAAATTCGTGAAAACGACAAAGTTGAATATGACGTTGAAAGCGGCAAAAAAGGGTTGAATGCGATTAATGTTAAAGTAATCTAGATTATTAAAAACATAAATTGTACAGCATCGCGGATAACCCGCGATGCTTTTTTGTTTTTATAGCATTTTTATTGCTTGTTGATCAGCGATAAAAGAAGCTCTGGCTCGTTGGTCGTAATGAACTCTACCTTATTTTCCAGCAGCCATTTCATTTCGGGCTCATTATTTACGGTCCATGCATTAATGGTGAGGCCAAGTTCTTTCGCTTTCTTAAACCACTCCCCTTTCTGATAAACGCCATATTGGTAATCTGCTCCACTCATCTTTGCCGCTTTAAGTTCTTCCAGCGATTTGTCGCCCTTAAGATAGGCAATATGCGCTTTTGGCGCAATTTCGGTTAGTCTTTGCATCACATCCCAGCTGAAGCTAATGTAATCCACCCAGGCTTCTGCCTTGAGCCTTTTCACCAGGTTAACACAGGCCTCCGTAAGGGCGATATCTCCCGTTTTGCCTGTCTTAGTGGGCTTGATCTCGAAAACCAAACGTGTTGTTTTTTGCTTGATGCCCGCTTTGATATAGGCTTCTGCGGTCGGGATCGACTCCCCGTTACTTAATTTTTTTTGAAGGAGTTCCGCATAGGTGGATTGTTCGATGGGCAGGCCCTGAAAATCGGGATTATGGTTTACCACAAGTACCTGGTCTTTAGTCATATGCACATCGAATTCACTTCCGTGACAGCCAATGCGAACAGCTTCCTTAAGTGAGGCAATAGAGTTCTCAGGCAGGTTTTGTTTTTTCCAGGCTCCCCGGTGGGCAATCACAACATTCTTACTCCATGAATTGAATGCTTTGGTTTTCTTCTGCGCAAAGGCGCCGCTTAAAGTCATTACCATCAGGATGATGGCTAAAGGTGAATAGGTCATTTTCTGTATTTTTTTTCACTAAAATATCATTTAAAAAATAATATATCTGTTTTCTTAATGTTAATAAATTGACATGCCTGAAGG
>CBFGNP010000792.1:0-2064 GCA_965650095.1 uncultured Pedobacter sp.
AAAGGAATTTAAGCAATTAATCGATTTTAAAGATGATCCGGAACTGCAGTCGTTCGGCGGGGTTATTTTTTATGAGAAAAAATTTCGCATTGAAAACCCGGAGAATTACAATTATTTTGATCTTGGAAAGGTCTTTGGCATATCAGAAGTCGAGGTAAATGGCCGGCCACTTGGTTTCAAATGGTACGGAAAACATATCTACGACTTAAAAAAAACGTTAAAGGCCGGCGAAAATGCAATAAAAATAAAGGTGACTACTGTACTTGGAAACTATGCTAAATCACTGAAAGATAATGAAGTTGCTCAGCAATGGACCAGCGTAAAGCCGCAATCACTGTATCCTATGGGACTCCTTGGGCCGGTAAAACTCGCTTAATTTAAATACATTAATATAAATATGAGAAATCAAAAACATATTAACAGGACTTTTTGCATGAATAGTCGTGTTTTGTTAGCAATTTCGGCCACAATATTGACAATTGGGGGCTGCGGAATAAATAAGGGGCTGAGCAGTAACAGGAAGAAACCAAATATCGTCTTCATCGTCGTAGACGACCTACGTCCCGAACTGGGCTGTTACGGGAACAAGACCGTTCGGAGTCCTAACATCGATAAATTAGCAAAATCAGGTGTTTTGTTCAATCGGGCTTATTGCCAGCAAGCAGTATGCTCGCCTTCGCGAACTTCATTAATGACTGGAAGAAGGCCGAATACAACAAAGGTTTGGGATTTAAAGACTCATTTTCGTACCACTATTCCCGACGTAGTTACCTTACCTCAATATTTTAAGAACAATGGTTATCATACACAAAGTATCGGTAAAATCTATCACGATCCTGCATCCGCACAAGATGCCCTTTCCTGGTCGGCACCCGAAATACTTGCAGTAACCAAAAAGGAAGGCAAATATGTCCTTCCTTCCAATCTTAAAAAAAAATCAGCTAAAGCAGCTTCCTCGGAACTGGCAGATGTACCTGATAACGCTTATATTGACGGACAGGTAGCGGATCAGGCACTGGAGGTTTTAAGAAAAGTTAAAGACAAGCCTTTCTTTCTGGCTATAGGATTTCGTCGCCCACATTTGCCTTTCAGTGCACCAAAGAAATATTGGGATATGTACAATCGTGAAAATATAGCAATACCTGTTCAGAGGACCATTCCGCAAAATATACCACCTTATGCCGCGCACAAAAACGAGGAGCTTAGAGGATATACGGACATTGGGCGGAATAGTTTGATCACGGATGCTAAAACACAGGAATTATTACACGGTTATTATGCCGCAATTAGCTATACTGACGCGCAGATCGGAAAAGTACTGACCGAACTAGACCGTTTAAATTTAACAGAAAACACCATCGTTGTATTGTGGAGCGATCATGGTTTTCATTTGGGCGAAAAAGGACTATGGGCAAAATCCACCAATTATGAACTGGATACCAGAGTGCCTTTAATTATTGCAGCCCCTGGGAAAAAACAAGGTGTAAAGTCTGATGGACTCGTTGAGCTGGTAGATGTATACCCAACTTTGGCCGACCTGGGTGGCCTTCAAATTTCCGATAACCTGGAAGGAACCAGCTTTGTGCCATTATTAACTAAGCCCGATCAGCCTTGGAAGACTGCAGTATTCAGTCAATTTCCCCGGCCCTGGATATACAAAGGTGCACCTGATTTAATGGGATATGCGGTCAGAACCGATCGTTACCGTTACGTAGAGTGGCGTGACTTTAAAACAGCCGAGGTCAAAGCAGTAGAACTTTATGACGATCAGGACGATCCCGCTGAAGTAAATAATATAGCCAATGTCCCTTCAAAAATGACATTGGTTAAAGAACTAAAACAGAAGCTTAATGATGGATGGCAGCATGCCCGCCCATCCACGAGACCCGATACCAATAACCATATGCATAGGGAATAATATCAGAAAAAAACCAAACAAAAAGATAGTCTTATATCAAGAGAATCCAATAATCATAACAAAAAAATGAAAACATTAATTAAAATAAAACTTGTTGTTGTAGCGGCCTTAACGATGAGTTTGCAACTACATGCGCAGCAGGCCAG
>CBFGNP010000793.1:0-2051 GCA_965650095.1 uncultured Pedobacter sp.
AATAAGTTTCAATAATTTTGATCTCCTTATTCGAAAATGATGCAATAAGTTCTGCTGACTTGTTCCTGAAATCTTGATAAAGCGGTACTAAGAGCGCCATGATGTTTTCCGTATTGGGTTCAATGATCACCTTCCGTCTATCCCCTTCAGCAAATTTTCTTGCCACCAGATTTTTCTTCTCGAATCTGTCAATTAAACCTGTAACTGCGCCTGTGGTCAGACCAGTTAAATGCGAAAGTTCACCCGCTGTCATTTGCCCTTTTTGTATTAAGAAGCCCAGGTACTTATGATCGGTTCCTGAAAGTCCTGCCTTCCGCGCTATGGCTTCGTGCGTTTGGATCGCCGTGTATGAATGTAGCTGGCTCAGTTTTCTTATTCGTTTGGTTACTTCATCTTCCATTATATATCTTATTGGATAAATATCTTAGTCACAAAGATAATAGTAATTATTGAGCAGACAATACTATAGTATTCATTTTCCGCCTACGCTGCGCCAGACAACCTCACAGATCATATACCCAAAAAAGGAAAAGCCTGTACCATTTTCGATAGTACAGGCTCTTGTTTCGGCTGTGGAACTTCGCACTTTTTGGTGACTTATACTTAAGGTTCATCAACCCGATTCGCCACGCGTAAATGCAACTAAAATAAACTAACCTCTAAGGCTATCTTTCCTTTTCATCATTAAGTTCTTCAATTAACTTCAATGCCTGGTCCAGATCTGAGTCTTTCACTATTACATTTACAGGGTTACTCCCCCCAGGAGTAACTATCCAGGGAGCGATCAACGCCATATACGTGTTTTCTAACGTCGCTGCTATCTGATTTTCCATTAAAAAGTCTTGAATGGCTTTTGCTTCCATAAAGTCACCTGAAAAAGCAGTGACTAGTTTAATCCTATTCCTTTCTATCATCGTAATATTTTTATCAAGCTGTGAAGAGACACCACACCGTCTGCAATCGAACCGCTATTGTCAGGAGTGCAGCCATTTTGAGGCTTTTTCCATTAACTAAATATAGGAAACTAATAGAGAAGAAAAAAGGGTATTAGTTTTTGGGGCGACATTTCCGTGTCAAATTGCTTCGACCTGTCTGGCCTTATCATGGGAGGAGAGCAAATTCATATTGAATTTCCTGTTTAAAACTCCCTGCTACGGCTTTCAGTTCCAGCTCCAATGGAAAAGCCTTTAATGCCGGGTATGGCGCCCAATAGTGTCCGGCATCCTTGCCGATGCTTAACACCGCATTTCCGGAAAGCAGCTTGAACCTGAACCGCTTGTCACCCGCTTTAATCAAAACTGTATTCGCATCAATTTTTGTAAACACCATCCCCTTATAATGGATGATGGGTTCGATGATCTTTACGAGCGGGTGCGCATCGTGATAAACCAGGTTTATCGTTTTTACCAGACTGCTATCAGAAAACAGGTAATTCATTCGGTAGCCTACTCCCCCCGCCAGCCAGTTCTTATCTTTCAGTTCGCCGGAAACATGGACTTCAAATCGATTCGACCCAACCTGTTCCGCCTCCATCCTACTGTCAAATTCAAACAGGTTGGTAAAATAACCCAGACTATCGGCAAATTCTATTCTTGGCGTCAGGGACTTCACCCCGGGCGCTTCCGGAAAGCTCATCGGTTCCGGTCTGGAATATTCCGTTACACTGGAAGCGGTTAAATAGCCATGATCTTTTACCCATAAACCGGATATGGTGCCTCCTGCCGGACGGTACATGTATTTGCTTTTTGCCCCGGCCTTATAATCTTTATAGCCATATGAAGTAATGGTTGCCATAAAATTTTCGGTGCGCAGCTGGGCGACATCCACAGTTTTAAAATATTTTACCCAGCCGGTTTCTTCGGTTGGCAATCTGGCCAGGACCCGGCTTTGCCGGGTTTCCAGCTCATAGGCCATGGCCAGGTTTTTGGCTTTGGTAAAGGTAGGATAGATACAGGGAGGGTGGTTCATCACCTCCTGATGTTGCGGACCATAGCCAATCAGACCACCGGGCAAAATATTTTTGCGCAGGTATTGCAGATTCTTTAAAGATG
>CBFGNP010000794.1:0-2048 GCA_965650095.1 uncultured Pedobacter sp.
GCTGCCTGTTCTTTGCCCTTAAGGGTGATAAGTTTGATGCCAATACTTTTACCGCTCAGGCCCTGAACCTTGGCGCCGCTTATGTCGTTATTGATAACGAGGCCTACCATATCAATGATCGCTGTATCCTGGTGCCTGATGTGTTAACCGCCTTGCAGGCGCTGGCCAGGCATCACCGCAGCCAGCTTGATATTCCAGTCATCGGCCTGACGGGAAGCAACGGCAAAACCACTACCAAAGAGCTGATGAATGCGGTTCTTTCCCAGCGCTATACCACATTTGCAACCAAAGGCAACTTAAATAACCACATTGGCGTACCCCTTTCTATTCTTTCTGTAACTCCCCAAACCGAGATCGCCGTGATAGAAATGGGTGCGAACCATCAAAAAGAAATAGCAGCACTGTGCGATATAGCACGGCCAACCCATGGCCTGATTACCAATATCGGCATGGCCCATTTAGAAGGCTTTGGCGGTTTCGAAGGGGTAAAAAAAGGAAAAGCGGAGCTGTTTACCCACTTAAAGGAACATCATGGCCTTGCCTTTGTCAACAGGAATAATCCCCATCTGATGGAAATGAGCCAAAAGGCCGGCCTAACCGATATCGTCTATTATGGCACTGAACCAGAGAATACCGTTTATGGCAACCTGATCAAGTCAGACCCCTTTATTGAACTATCCTGGAACACGAAGGAAGGATCGTTTCATACAGCAGTCCATTTAACAGGCAGGTACAATTTTGAAAATATACTGGCAGCCATCTGCATAGGACAGTTCTTCGAGCTGAGCCCGGAGCAGATCAATGCTGGCCTGTCGGGGTACTTTCCCAACAATAATCGCTCACAGATCACTAAAACAGCAAGTAATACGGTCATCTGCGATTTCTACAATGCTAATCCCAGCAGCATGGAGGCGGCACTAGCAAATATCGATCTATTAAGCAGCGACAATAAAACGATCGTGATTGGAGACATGTTCGAGCTTGGGCAAGAATCTGAGGAACAGCATAAGCACATTGCTGAGCAGGCAGATCGTCTGCATATCAATACCAGGATCTTTATCGGAGCTGACTTTTACAAAGCAAGGGAATCACACACAGGACATTTCTTCCCTACGCCCAAAGAAGCAGCCGCCTTTTTAAAAGAAAATCCGGTACGAAACAGCCTTGTCCTGTTAAAAGGATCCCGCGGCATGGCCCTCGAGCAACTCCTGCCGCTGCTTTGATCAGTTGACTACAGAAACCTTGATTCCTGCGTCACTTACTTCTTTAAGCGGATTGTCGCGCATGTTCTGCTCCAATTCCAGCTCGTATTTGCCGGGAGCAGGAAACTTGAAATTGCTGAGCAGCGGAAAAGAATAAGTATACAGATTTCCGGAACCTGAGCCATTCCACTGCCCGTCTGGCTGTGCCAGCTTAAATTCAAAGCGCCGGCTGCTTTTTTTTTGCCCAGTCCTCATATTAAACAGCACAAAAATATTAGCGTACCTGTAATCGGCGGTGTGCCTTAATTTAAAGTATACATTATAGGCTTTATTGCTGTCAGTTACGTCAACCAGAACCTTCACCTTATTTGCATAGCTCCAGTTCCGGGAGGGCATGGTTTGATTGCTATCCGCAATATTATCAGGATCGCAACCGCTCAGCAAAAAAATAAAAGCGGCCACAAACAGGAACAAAACTTTACAATTATTCATTTTTAGGTTTATCCGTTGGCTTTTTTCTACGATTATTCCTGTTCCTGTTGTTTCTGTTTCCGGCAGGCCTTTCTCCATTAGGTTGATCCGGTCCACCTGCCACATTAGCTTTAGGCTGGCCCTGAACTTTCGGCTGAGCCGGCGCTCCCGGAGCATTCTCCTTCTTGTTGATATCCTGCTTATTTTTACCCTGCTGAGGAGGTTTCGGAGCTCTGTCGCTCTTTCCCGTCCGCTCAGCAGCATTTTTATTCCGATTATTGTTGTTTCGGTTGTTGTTATTTCTGTTGCCTTTATTCCTTTGCTTATCATCCAAACGGGTTAAACTATCCTGTCCAACCACATTTTCATAATCAG
>CBFGNP010000795.1:0-2045 GCA_965650095.1 uncultured Pedobacter sp.
CCCTTCCTTAAGAAACATCTCCAGGTTTTCAACTGCATTCCTCCCAGGAGTAGGGAATACCGCGTTTCCGTACTTTCCATCAGCAGTGTAGGGTGTCATGATAGGCAATGCCCGGGTAAACCGGGTAAAGAAATACTCTGTGCCGTGAGCGTTTTCAGAATACTTTCTTAGATTTCCTTTAACCGTGGCACCGGCCTTTAACTTATCAGTAATGGCGGCAGTAATATTCAGGTCAATGGTATATCGGTTGGCATGACTTGCTTCTTTTAAAAGCCCTTCCTGATCCATATAACCAAGAGCCAGACTGTATTGATATTTGTCGGTCCCCCCTGAAAAACGGAGATTGTGTTGTTGCAAAGACCCATTTTTCAATACATAATCAAACCAGTTCATGTTCGGATAGGTAAATGGGTTTGAGGCCATCCCATTTCGGTATTCCTCTATTTGAGCGTCAGAATAAGTTGGTGTCAATAAGCCTTCGTTTTTTACCGCCTGGTTTCTCAATTCCATATATTGAATGGGATCCCAGACTACATCAGGTAAAAAAGTAGGCGTTTGGATGCCATGAGAAAAACTGTAATTGATTTCTGATCTGCCTGGTTTACCAGACTTTGTGGTCACTAAAATAACGCCATTGGCAGACCTCGACCCATAAATTGCGGCTGAAGCATCCTTCAAAACCGTGACGCTCTGAATGGTTGCCGGATTGATCTCGTCCAGGCTATATTCGATACCGTCAACCAGTACCAACGGGTTATTTTTGCTGGCGGATCCGATGGTACTCAGACCTCTGATACGGATCACCCCTCCATCACGCCCTGGTTGACCGCCTGGTTGATTGACCCACAAACCAGATACACCATGCAGGGCCTGACTAAGGTTAGTAGATGGCGTATTTTCCTTCTTGACCATATCGAGAGTAGCAATAGCTCCTGTTATATTCTCCTTCTTTTGCGTACCATAACCCACCACTACGACCTCCGTTAAATTGCGAAGATCCGGCTCCAGGGCTATGGCTAAAGGCCGGTTGTTTAAGGCAAGCACCTCACGGGGCACAAAACCGGTATAGGACACTATCAATGTAGATCCTTCGTTTAAATTTTTAAATGCAAACTGGCCATTTGCGTCCGTACTGGTTACCATTGTGGTTCCTTTTACTCTTACGGATGCCCCCGGAAGCGGCAGCCCTTTTTCATCAGTAACCCTGCCAGAAATATCAATGGCTTTACTCCATGACAAGTTCATACGTTTTTGTACGATGACAGTATTCTTCGATATGGTATACGTAAAGGGCTGCTGGTCGAAACATTGCTTCAGCACCTCCTCTATGGAAGCGTCTTTTACCTCTATATTTACGGTCCTGGCAGACTTTAAAAGCCTGGTGTTGTAAAGAAAAGTATAACCGCTTTGTTTTCTGATCTGTTTGAATATTTGTTCAAGCGGAACTTTATGAGTTGATAATGTAATCTTTTGGGCATAGCTTTCTGCGTTGGCCTGTAAGATGGATATGATCAATAAAACAAAAGTTAGTTTCATAATCAGCATAATTTTATAGGGGATGCGAATTGGTTTTTCGCACGCTCTAAGAGAAAATAATTTCATACATTTATGATTGTTTAGGTTACAATGGAACATCTCAATAGCTTTTGACAATGATTTAGGGTACCTGAATATTTTACCAGGGGCGGCTTCAACGCCCCTGGTATATTTTTTACCCTATTTTGATGGCAGGTAATTTTATGGCATAACCAAAATCCTCCTTTCGTCAATTTTATAGTGAACATCACCTGTTAACTGGAGCATTTTTAATACTTCAGATATGTCTTTAAAACGGGAGATCATCCCGGCAAATTCTTTATTCTCCATGTTCCCTTCATATACCACTTCAACATCATACCAACGGGAAATTTTGCGCATAATGCTATAGATGTTCTCACCCTGGAATAAAAAATAGCCGTCTTTCCATGCTACAGATTCATCAGCATCAACGGCCTTTATACTTATTTTGTCCTTATCAGTCCCCCGACATTGCCCCATTGTGTTAC
>CBFGNP010000796.1:0-2030 GCA_965650095.1 uncultured Pedobacter sp.
CTGGCGGTAGGTTCTTTCGGTACCTATAACACCCTGCAATCTTATTTCAGCAGAGTGAATTATGGGTATCAATCCAAATATCTGTTCACAGCAACATTCAGGGCAGACGGGTCGTCTAAATTTCCGAATAGCAAATGGGGTTACTTTCCATCAGGAGCTTTCGCCTGGAAAATGAAGGAAGAATCCTTTCTTAAGGGAATTGAAACCATTACAGAAGCCAAATTACGTTTGAGCTACGGCCTGACGGGCAACAACAGAGTAGGGGATTTTTCTGCGCTTTCACCAATCAGCGTAGACAACGCTACTGGTTATTCTTTCGGGAATGAGGTGCCAACACCAGCAGCCATCCCTACGATTGGCAATCCCAAGTTAAGATGGGAAACTACTGCGCAGCTCAATTTAGGATACGATTTGGCTTTGTTCAAGAATAGGATCGAGGTAGTGGTTGATGCATATCGAAAGAAAACAGACAATCTGTTGCTGTTGGCCAATATGTCGCCCAGCACAGGTTATGCCCGTGCCTACAAGAACGTAGGAAAATTAAAGAATGAGGGATTGGAATTTACCTTGAATACGGTGAATATCAATAAGCGTGATTTTTCCTGGCGGAGTAATTTCAATATCAGCTTCAACCGAAATACCATTTTACAGTTGGCTGATGAAGAGGAACGTTTACTGAGTAGCATCTCACCCAGATGGCAGTCCGGATATGCTGACCCGGTATTGTATAGCGCCGCTATAGGTCATTCAGTAGGTAATTTCGTTGGGTACATCTTTGATGGGATTTATCAGTATGAAGATTTTTATCAATTGCCAAATGGCGGATATCGCCTCAAAAATGCTGTGCCTACAAACGGCGTGGCCAGAGAGGTCATCAAACCAGGATATATCCGCTATAAAGATCTGAACAATGACGGAATCATCACAGCGGCAGATCAAACCATTATCGGCAGGGGCTTACCTATTCATACTGGTGGTTTTTCTAACAATTTTACCTATAAAAACTTAAGTCTGAATGTGTTCTTGCAATGGTCTTATGGCAATGATGTGTACAACGCAAACAAACTCATTTTTGAAGCAAAAGCATACAGCATGCTGAATCAATACGCGAGTTATGCGAATCGTTGGTCGCCTACAAATCCGAGTACGACCATACCCGTTGTAGGAGGGGTTCCAGAAGGGTATTATTCGACCAGGGAATTGGAAGACGCTTCCTATTTAAGGTTGAAAACTGTGGAATTAGCTTACAGCATACCAGCGAAATACCTGAAGAAATTAGGACTTAAAGAGCTCATGTTGACAGCTTCCGCGCAGAATCTAATTACATGGACCAACTATTCAGGTATGGATCCGGAAGTGTCCACGCGCAACTCCATCTTAACTCCAGGATTTGACTATTCCGCATTCCCTATTGCGAAAACATTAGTTTTTGGACTAAAGGCTTCATTATAAACCAAATATATTATGGAAAAGAAATTATATACCTGTATTGTTGTAGCCCTGGTTTGTATGGTTACATCTTGCTCTAAATTTTTAGATACCGTACCAAAGGACACCATCACCAGTTTAAATTATTACGAGACAGAACAACAGCTCAATTCAGCATTGGCTGGAGTGTTCCAGACATTGACAAAAATTTATGGCCACAGCTTTCAGGGGGTGATGTCATTGGATGGAGATGAAGGTTTTTATAACCGTTCTGCACAGAATACGGGCATTACCGTCAACCTAGTGACCACTTCTGAAACTAACGTTACGAACGTATGGACCGCACTTTATGGTGGAATAGAAAGAGCGAATCTGTTGCTCGCCAACATCAATAAGCCTGCAATGACTGACGCAAACCGGGCGGTCATTAAAGGAGAAGCTTTATTTTTAAGATCGTACTTCTACTTTTTACTGGTCAGTTACTGGGGAGATGTGCCTTTGCTGCTGGAACCAACCTCTTCTGTTACGCAAACCAATAATCCCAGAACACCTTCAAAAGAAGTATACGAGCAGATCATCAAAGATATGACCGAAGCGGAAAG
>CBFGNP010000797.1:0-2026 GCA_965650095.1 uncultured Pedobacter sp.
CTTTCTTAAGGATGCATCTGCAGCCATTTACGGTGCTTCCGGAGCTAAGGGAGTCGTATTGATTACTACAAAGAAAGGTAAGAAGGGCAATCCTCAAATTAGCTATACCGGCTTCAGAGGAGTGTCCGATAACGCGTCTAATGTGGATATGTTATCTGCCTATGACCATGCGGTCCTTTTAAATGATGGATTTAAGATCGCCAATGCAAGCGCTTCAAGTTTTTTCTCCGATGCTGACCTCGAAACCTTAAAAAATAGCAATATAAAGGGTTGGTTTGATGAACTGTGGCAAACTTCAGCGGTAAACCGCCACAATATGAATATTTCGGGCGGCTCTGATGCCATCACTTTTTTTGCAGGCGGAAACTACTACGACGAATCGGGTAACTATGGCGGTATCAAATACAGTAAATATGCGTTCCGTTCAGGGATGACGGCAAAGATTATAGATGGTCTGACAGCACAAGTTACCTTGAATGCTGATTTCTCTAAAAAAACAAGTGATACTTATAAAAATGGAGGTGAAAATGACCAGGCCTTCTTTCAGCAGCTGATCACTACGCCTAAATGGGTTCCTATGCAAATTGACGGTAAGCCGGTAAACTATAACAATAAAACAAACCCTTATGGAGTTATGCAGGCAGGGAATAATATCTGGGATAAATCGCAAGGTCTGGCACTAAATGCTTCAGTTGATTATAAACCTAAATTCCTTCCGGGCCTAACCGCCAGAGTACAGTTCGGTAAGAACAGCAGAAGTGGCAACAACAACCAATACGTACCTGCATATAATGTCTATAATTTTCAAATGACTGGTAACAATAATTTGTTGTATACCAATGTGCCGGCCACTTTAGATCCTGTGATTGCGGCTATTAGTCCTGCCAATGCACAATTGTTGACCGGAACCAGTCTCGGATCCAGCTATCAGGCCATCGCTTCATTGAGCTACGACAAAACAATAGGTAAGCACAACTTCAATGTAATGGCAGCTTTTGATCAGTCCGAAGGCCTTAACGAAAGATTGCAGGTTTACTGGAGAAATCAGGTTTTAGAAAACATAGAAGAGTATTGGGGCTTTGACCGGTCGTCATTTACACTTCAGGAAAAAAGTATTTTTGAAACCGTTCAGCGATCTTACATCAGTAGGTTAAACTATGATTACGACAAGAAATATTTCATCGAGGGTATTGCACGTATGGATGCCTCATCAAATTTTGCTCCTGGAAATCGCTGGGGACTTTTCCCTAGTTTAGGTATTGGATGGGCAATCAGTGAAGAAGATTTTTTTAAGGAGAATGTTAAGTTTGTTAACCGTTTGAAAGTTAGAGCTAACTATGGATTGGTAGGAGAAAGCAGGGTTAATGCAAGATTATGGCAATATAGATATATTGTGGATCCGAATGGATATCTGTATAATGAAAATCTCACAGGTGGAGCAAATCCATCTGAAATGCCAAATCCAGATATTAGCTGGGAGAAATCGCGGACATTGAACCTTGGCTTGGATGTCTCAATGTTCAATGATAAAATCGATTTTACCTATGAGTTTTATCATAGATATTCTTACGATGCATATGACAAGGGGAATAATGAAAATTTCCCAATGTACGCAGGATTTGAAGCGCCTACTTTAAATTATCAGCAAAGAACCAGCTGGGGCTCTGAGTTTAGTATAGGCTATCGTACCAAAATTGGTTCAGACTGGCGCATGAATGCCAGCGTGATGTTTGGCTTTGCAAACAACCGAATTGATCAGATGTTTTATAATGAATTCCAGCTTTGGGACATAACCTATCCGGATCTGAAATATCAGTTTGGAACAGACCCGAAAAAATACAACAGCTCTAATTACGGCTTACTTTCTAAGGGGATGTTTAGGACACAGGCCGAGGTGGATGCTTTCTTAAATGAGAACCCAACGTATACCATTAACAATAAAGTGCCGCAGGTAGGTTGGTTATATTATGAAGATACCAATGGGGATGGAAAGATCACGGAGAAGGATCAGGTACCCATGTTTAAC
>CBFGNP010000798.1:0-2026 GCA_965650095.1 uncultured Pedobacter sp.
CCGAGGTCAGTTCATTAAAATTTACCGGCGTTACCTCAACATGGAGATCTATGCGGTCCAGCAAAGGGCCGGAGATCTTACTCAGATATTTCTGCACAATGCCCGGGCCGCAGGTACATTCCTTTTCAGGATGATTGTAAAATCCGCATGGGCAGGGGTCCATAGAGGCGATGAGCATGAAGCTGGCGGGGTACTCTACACTTAAGCGGGATCTGGAGATGGTTACACAACGGTCTTCCAGTGGTTGCCGCATAACCTCAAGCACACTACGTTTAAATTCCGGCAGTTCATCTAAAAACAGCACACCATTGTGGGCCAGGGAGATTTCACCCGGCTGCGGATTTGCGCCGCCCCCTACCAGGGCCATATCTGAGATCGTATGGTGCGGACTGCGGTAAGGCCGCTCGGTCATCAGGGATTCTGCCGCACTGAGTTTTCCTGCTACTGAATGTATCTTGGTCGTCTCCAATGCCTCCTGTAAATTTAAAGGTGGCAGGATGGTTGGCAGTCGCTTGGCCAGCATGGTTTTTCCCGCTCCAGGAGGGCCGATCAGGATCAGGTTATGCCCGCCTGAGGCGGCAATCTCAAGGGCTCTCTTTATATTTTCCTGACCCTTTACATCCGAAAAGTCCTGCTCATAACTGCTTACATTATTGAAAAACTCATCTCGGGTGTTAACCACCACGGGCTCCGGCTTTTGCGTTCCATTGAAAAATGCGGCTACTTCGGTTAAGTTTCGCATCCCGTATACTTCCAGTTCATTGACAATTGCAGCTTCCCTGGAGTTGTCCTTTGGCAGGATAAAGCCTTTGAAGCCGGCTGTCCGGGCTTGTATAGCAATGGGTAACGCGCCTTTTATGGGCTGTAGTCCGCCATCTAAGGATAGTTCTCCCATGATGAAGTATTGATCGGTCTCTGTGCTTTCTATTTGTCCTGATGCCGCCAGAATGGCTATAGCGATAGGCAGGTCATAGGCAGAACCCTCCTTTCGGATATCTGCAGGAGCAAGGTTGATCACAATCTTCTGCCGGGGCATTTTAAGTCCGGCCGACTGAATTGCGCTTTCAATCCTTCTCAGACTTTCCTTAATCGCATTATCCGGCAGACCAACAATATGATATTTATTGCCTCCGCCTATACTAACCTCGATGGTAATGGTCAAGGCATTCACCCCGAAAACGGCGCTGCCATATGTTTTTATCAGCATAAAGTATTCGTAAAGATCACAGGTGTGAATCTATACTGATTTAAGCTGATCGTGGTAAAAAAAGAATTCTTTAGCGCTGTGGCATTTTAGGCATGTTCTTCATCATCCTTGCTGCTGTTGCAGGGTTAGAGAACTGTTTCATGACTTTACGCATATCCTCAAACTGTTTGATCAGTTTGGTTACTTCTTCTATTTTGTTTCCGGAACCTTTTGCAATGCGCAGGCGCCTGCTTTGCTGAATGCTGTCTGGATTTTCGCGTTCAAACTTTGTCATCGACTGAATAATGGCCTCCACATTTTTAAAGGCATCATCTTCAATATCAACATTCTTCATCATTTTGCCAACACCAGGGATCATGCCCATCAGGTCTTTCATGTTACCCATTTTTTTGATCTGCTGGATCTGGTTGTAGAAGTCGTTGAAATCGAATTTGTTCTTACGGATCTTTTTCTGAAGTTCTGCGGCTTCTTTCTCATCAAACTGCTGTTGTGCACGCTCAACAAGGGAAACCACGTCACCCATCCCTAAGATACGTGAAGCCATCCTTTCCGGATAGAACACATCAAGGGCTTCCATCTTTTCGCCTGTACCGATAAATTTGATCGGTTTGTTCACTACAGATTTAATGGATAGTGCAGCACCGCCACGGGTATCACCGTCTAATTTGGTCAATACTACCCCGGTGAAGTCCAGCCTGTCGTTAAAAGCTTTTGCCGTGTTAACTGCATCCTGTCCGGTCATAGCATCCACCACAAAAAGGATCTCATGAGGTTTGGTGCTTTCTTTTACAGCGGCAATCTCGTTCATCATCTGCTCGT
>CBFGNP010000799.1:0-1990 GCA_965650095.1 uncultured Pedobacter sp.
GCCGTAATCGAAAGGGAACTTAAGCTGATGCGAAGGAGCTTTAAAGCCTTGGTCATGTGGTTCTCTACGGTTTTTTCAGAAATACCGAGTGTAGCGGCGATTTCTTTGTTGCTCTTATAACCTTTTCTGCTCATTTCGAAAACTGAACGGCATTTTTCAGGCAACGCGTATACTTTACGGTTCAACGTTTTGGCCAGGTCATTGGTCAGGATTAAATCTTCAGTAGTGTTATCGGTAGTGAGATTCACTTTGGAGAATCCTTCCTCAAACCTGAGTTTATTTATCTGTTTTTGAAAACAGGCGATAATAAGGTACCGGATTGAACTGTGCAGATAACTTTCAAAAGAAGTATGGATGCTGATTTTTTTACGGTTAATCCATAAGCTTGTAAAGAGGTCCTGAACAATTTCTTCTGCTGCTTCGCGATCTTTGATTCGCTTGTTGGCAGTATTGTATAATTTCTTCCAATATCGGTTATAAAGCGCATTAAAAGCCAACCTGTTCTCATTATTGAGTAACTCAAGTAAAGTTTCATCAGGTAGATTTTCTATATTGTTCATGACGTGGTTATTCCTTTCTTTGGAATGCTATATCTGGTTATTTTAAATGAGCATTAAACCTAAGTTTATTAAGGTATTGATGCAACCTGTGCCATCCTGCTTTCAAGCCCTCATTTGCTGATATAAACCAGAATCGCTCTGTAATTGTAAAAATGATGATACTAAATATAAGCGCCTATTTTTCCCTAACCCGCTCCTTAGCGATTAACATGCTTCTTAGTGGCTGTGCAGATGGTCACTATTTCCGATAAAGCAGGTGGGAGCAGGTTGCTTGCTTTCTTTTTTATTTCCAACTTGGGCAGGCTTAACACAAACCAGATCCGGACTGAACGCATGAATTCTTGATGTGCTATTCGGATTCAATAAAATAAAAACCAAATATGTTCGGGCAAAGCTCCATTAAATATGTAATTGTGGCAATTTTAATATTTGCCTTTAAGCAAGACCTGCATGCGCAAAGGCAGATGGAAAACCTGGGTCGTGGACTTATCGCTATGCGGCAATCCGCCGATTCTGTATACATCGGCTGGCGGATGCTGGGTACAGATCCGGGAGACCTCGCCTTTAATCTATACCGGCAAAGCGGTAAGGGGCCGGCTGTAAAACTGAACCAGGCTCCTTTAACAGAAAGTACAAACTACATAGATCCAAATGCCCCCGCAACAGTAACAAATGCCTATTATGTGAAACCTTTACTAAAGGGAGTGGAGCAGCCGGCCAGCCAGCCTTTTAAACTACTGGCCAATGTGCCTGTTCAGCAATACCTGACCATACCCTTACGGACACCGGAGGGTTATGCGCCAAATGATATTTCTGTCGGCGATCTGGACGGCGATGGGGAATAGGATATCGTATTGCATCAAGCCGGCCGGGGTCGTGACAATTCCTCCAACGGAATAACAGACCCACCGGTGTTTCAGGCTTATAAAACAGATGGCACATTTTTGTGGGAGATCAACCTCGGTAAAAATATACGTGAAGGCGCACATTATACTCAGTTTATGGTATATGACCTGGACGGGGATGGCATCGCGGAATTTGCCTGTAAAACTGCTGATGGTACAAGGGATGGTACCGGGAAAGTTATTGGCGACGCCGCCAAAGACTGGCGCAATGCAAATGGCAAGATCTTATCAGGCCCGGAATTCTTTACCATTTTTAGCGGCAGGACAGGTGAAGCGCTGGCCAGCACCGATTACATTCCAGCCCGTGGCAATATCGGGGGCTGGGGCGGACCTGGTGGCAACGGGAAAAATGACAGCAGCGGCAATCGCGTTGATCGATTTACAGCGGGTATCGCTTACCTGGACGGTGTACATCCGAGCGTGATCATGTGTCGCGGTTATTATGGACGAAGCGTGCTGGCTGCATGGGACTGGCGGAACGGGAAACTAACCTCCCGCTGGGTATTTGATTCGAAAGACGGCAGA
>CBFGNP010000800.1:0-1986 GCA_965650095.1 uncultured Pedobacter sp.
TTGTTTTGTCTCCTTAAGATTAACGTTTACTGAATTGGAATTTCTTACGTGCTTTCTTGCGTCCTGGTTTCTTACGCTCAACCATACGCATATCACGGGTCATTAACCCTTTAGCGCGTAATGCTGGTTTTTTCTCAGCATCTAATTCAACGATAGCCTTAGCAATAGCTAAACGAACAGCTTCTGCCTGACCTTTTACGCCACCACCGGCTACATTTACAGTTACATCATACTGGCCGATCAGTTCAGAAACTTCGAACGATTGGTTAACGATATATTGTAAAGGCAATGTTGGGAAATATACTTTATGATCTTTACCGTTTACGGTAATTGTGCCGTTGCCTTCTTTTAAATAGATGCGGGCAACTGCAGTTTTTCTTCTTCCTGAAGTGTTAGTAACTGACATTTCTTCTTAATTAAAGTTTAATGGTTTTTGGTGATTGCGCCGCGTGAGGGTGTTCTGCTCCTGCATAAACAAAAAGATTGGTGAATAATTTTGCACCAAGCTTCGTTTTAGGTAACATACCACGAACAGCTTTCTCGATAACACGTTTAGGATGTTTCGCCATTAACTCTTTTGGAGAAATGAAACGCTGACCACCTGGATAACCAGTGTAAGAAATATAAACCTTCTCAGAAAATTTATTTCCAGTCAACTTGATCTTGTCTGCATTAATAACGATAACGTTATCACCGCAGTCTACGTGTGGGGTGTACTCAGGCTTGTTTTTACCACGGATGATCATTGCGATCTTCGATGACAAGCGCCCCAAAATCTCGCCTTCAGCATCCACAACAACCCACTGTTTGTTAACAGTTTTCGCATTGGCAGAGACAGTTTTGTAACTTAACGTATTCACTTGCTTGTATTTAATTTGTTTAACAATTATTTATTTCCCTCAATTTTAGGGACTGCAAAGATAGATAGAAAAATTTAATTGCCAAAGAGTTGAACAGATATTTATTTGAATGATGATTACCATCGCACTCCTATGTAGTCTCCCCCATTAATTTATGCTATAATTTATGTTCCTTCTAAAGCTACAAACACCAGCCTGTCACAAAAATGTCATCTAACAATTTTAATTAGACGAGCCGAAACTTTTCGGTAATATTTTCCGTTATAAATGCAGTTTGTTTGGTTTAGGTTGATCTGTGGTGGATCAACCATCTTATAACAGGGACGCATCGCCAGATGGTCCCTGTTCCTTTTTATATCCACTCTTATATTTAATCTTCCCTAAAAAATGTAATATTGGTTGATAAACGAATAATCCGAATAAACTATTCGGCCTTATTTTTGTTTATAAAAATATCATGAATGCGATATGCTCATGTGTTTACCATCAAAAATAAATCAAGATGAAAAAGGAAACTAAAATAATTGCTGGTGTATTGGCAGGCGCTGCTTTAGGTGCTGCTGTAGCTTTAATATTATCTTCTGATAAAAGCGGGGAGATGAAGGATAAAATGTCTGACTGGTTTTGCGACCTGCTGGAAGCTTCCAAAGAAAAACTGGCCAACGTAACCGATCAGGTAAAGGAAACCATTTCAAAAGTAAGCGCATAACCTGGTTTAATGAAGATAGCTTTTCATGGGGCGGCGCGGACCGTTACCGGCAGTAAACACCTAATTAAACTAATTAACGGAACTCAGATTTTATTAGACTGCGGCTTGTTCCAGGGCATGGGCGATATTACGGATGGGCTAAACGAATCCTTTGGATTTAATCCCGCGGCGGTTAATTACCTTATTCTGTCGCACGCACATATAGACCATTGTGGCCTCTTGCCACGATTGGTCGCTGAGGGCTTCAGCGGTACAGTATTCTGTACACCTGCCACTAAAGATCTCGCGGAAATTCTGATGCTGGATTCCGCTAAGATTCAAATGCAGGATGCGGAATATGCTAACAGGAGAATCAAAGTCGTTGAGGATCAGGAAATGCCGCTTTACACGGAAGAAGATGTGGTCAGGACGCTCAGC
>CBFGNP010000801.1:0-1985 GCA_965650095.1 uncultured Pedobacter sp.
ACATAAGATGAAAAAGTTTTTTAACAGAAGTTTAATTGCATTTAGCTTATTTTTATTATGGTTTGGCAGTGTAAATGCTCAAACCGTTGCTTATGATACCCTCTACCGTCCGGGTTCTTACCTCAAAAAAATTGAAGAGTTTAAAAAGGAAGGCATCACCAAAAAAGATTTCGTGTTCCTCGGAAACAGCATCACTGCAGGAACAAACTGGGCTAAATTGCTTGGTCTTCCAAATGCGAAGAACAGGGGCATATCAGGCGATATCACTTTCGGTGTGTTGGAACGTCTGGATGAGGTGATATCAGGTAAACCTAAGAAGGTATTTGTGCTGATTGGCATCAATGATGTATCCCGTAACATTCCAGATAGCCTGATCCTCAGAAATTATAAAAGTATCATCAACCGGATCAAAGCCGGGTCAAAAAAAACCAAGATCTATTTTTATACCCTTCTTCCTGTAAACGCATCCTTCAATAAGTTCAAAAACCATTATGGCAAAGATGAGCATATTTTATGGCTCAACTCAGAGATTAAAAAACTAGCTGATCATAAAGTAACGGTTATAGACCTGTATTCCCATTTTACAGATGCAGAAAAGCATCTTAAAGCTGAACTTACTAAGGATGGACTTCATTTGATTCCAGCCGGTTATCAGGTTTGGGCCGAGGTGCTTGAAAAAGGTGGGTATTTAAAGTAGCAGTCTCTGTTTTCGCAATTTTTTTCAAATATCATCACGGGCCTGGTCATATATTGATCAGGCCTGGTTTATGTAAGGAGGCACCACAAATTTCCTTGTCTGGTCTTCTAAGCGTTTTGTAATGAGGATCTAACAAGGCGACGAAAGAAGCCCCTCCATATACCTTAGATCGAATTCAGTAGCAATTTTTTTGACAATTGTACCTGCGGCAGGGCAAAACAAGACTCACATGAACTATCATCGATCTTAAACATTAGTGACATCGGGGACATGGTGCAAAATATCGATGAACTGGATATTTTTAAAATAAAATGTCTATTTTTACAGCCCGATTATGGAACAGATAAAAACATCATTTGATTTCGAAAAGCCTATTGCTGAGTTAGAACAGCAAATTGAAAAGGTTAAACAAGTTGCCGATAAAACCAAAGTAGATATGTCTGCTACCTTAACAGAGCTTGAAGAAAAGCTTGGAGCAACCCAGCAATCGCTATATAGTCACCTTACGGGCTGGCAGAAGGTTCAAATGTCCCGCCATGCTGAAAGACCCCAGACCCTGGATTACATCAGCATGATCTGTGATGATTTTATTGAGATGCATGGGGACAGGACAGTGAAGGACGATAAGGCGATCGTTGGTGGCTTTGCGACAATAGGAGGTGAGACGGTAATGGTCATCGGACATCAGAAAGGTAAAAATACAAAGGAAAGACAGTACCGTAATTTCGGTATGGCCAATCCGGAAGGTTACCGGAAGGCGCTTCGTTTAATGCGCCTGGCGGAAAAATTCAATAAGCCGGTTATTTCTTTTATTGACACCATGGGCGCTTATCCGGGACTTGAAGCTGAAGAGCGTGGACAGGGAGAAGCCATTGCCCGTAATTTGCTGGAAATGTCTGTGTTAAAAGTTCCTATCATTTGCCTTGTAGTAGGTGAGGGCGCATCTGGCGGTGCCCTTGGCATTGGCATAGGTGATAAAGTATACATGCTTGAACATACGTGGTATTCGGTAATCTCTCCGGAATCATGTTCGTCTATCTTATGGCGCAGCTGGGATTACAAAGAGCGTGCTGCGGAATGCTTAAAGCTGACATCTGACGATATGTTTAAAAACAAACTTATTGATGGGATTATTAAGGAGCCACTTGGAGGTGCACATCAGAATCCCGAGCTGATGGCAGAGACAGTGAAAGCTCAGATCTTAGCGGACCTTAAAGTACTTAAAGCGGAGGAAACTGAGAAGATGATTGCTGCAAGGATTGATAAATTCTGTGCGATGGGGGTTGTG
>CBFGNP010000802.1:0-1934 GCA_965650095.1 uncultured Pedobacter sp.
ATCGAGAATGCAGGCCTCCCTCTTTTCTTGTGTATGTAACTAGTTACAAATATCGAGATTCTTATGGTATCGTATTGAGGTACTTGCCAGAGGACAAGGTGGTTTGATGGATGTGGTGCTTGATCCCCAGTTTGCCAGCAATAAGCTGATCTATCTTTCTTATTCTAAATTTAAAAAAGAAGATGGAGCTGTGCTCGCTACGACTGCAATTATGCGCGCCAGACTGGAAGGGAATAGGCTGACAGAGCAAAAGGATATTTTTATCGCGAGACCATATGCAAAAACACAGCATCATTATGGCTCAAGAATGCAGTTTGGAAAGGATGGTTACTTGTATTTTTCTGTTGGCGAGCGTGGAAATGAGAAAGTGAACCCACAGCAAATTAAAGGGAATGATCTCGGCAAAGTACATCGCATTAAAAGCGACGGAAGCATCCCTGCTGACAATCCATTTGTGAAAACGGCGGGAGCGGAGGCTTCTATTTATTCCTATGGGCATAGAAATCCCCAGGGCATGACCATTCATCCGGTAACAGGGCAGATCTGGCTGAACGAGCATGGTCCCCGTGGCGGTGATGAGATCAATATCGTAGCGCCTGGAAAAAATTATGGCTGGCCGGTCATCACTTATGGCATTAATTATAATGGAAAGCCGATCAGTAACCTTACTGCCAAAGTGGGAATGGTACAGCCGATCCATTATTGGATCCCCTCTATCGGGCCTAGCGGACTGGCTTTTGTCACAGGCGATAAATACAAAGGCTGGAAGGGTGACCTGCTATCTGGATCTTTGAGATTTAAATTTCTACAGCGTTCTGTACTTAAGGGAGATAAGGTGCTGAAGGACGAAATCCTGTTTAAAAATATCGGGCGGGTAAGGGATGTGAGGATGGCTCCTGACGGGTTTATCTATATGGCTGTGGAATCACCGGGCAGGATTTACAAACTGCTCCCCGTTAACTAACATCCATATTGCCTAACTTACTTTGTATATTTGTAGTGGATACAATGATGAGTATATGGGCAGGTTTGTAAAAAGTTTTGGCTATGCATTTTCCGGTCTTGGTTATGCTTTTAAAAGCCAGCTCAATTTTAAAGTACATATTTTAATATTGATCGTGGTTGGCACAGGAGGGTACTGGCTTAAATTGTCTGTTGGGGAGTGGCTTTGGGTTATAGTCGCTGCCGGCATAGTTTTGATTGCAGAACTGTTAAATACGGCTATTGAAGTGCTGGTTGATCTCGTCTCTCCTGCTATTCATCCTAAAGCAAAGATCATTAAAGACGTTGCCGCGGCTGCAGTATTGATTGCTGCGGTCACCGCTGTATTGATAGGTCTGCTTATTTTTGTGCCGAAAATTGTAAGTTATGCTGCATAAAACCAGGGGTATTGTTTTAAAGACGACGTTATACAGCGAAAGCAGTGTTGTTGTGCAGATCTTTACTGAGAAATTTGGGATCCAATCCTATATGATCAATGGCGTCAAGAAGCCTAGGGCTAAAATCAGCATGAATATGCTGCAGCCACTGCATCTGGTAGAAATGGTAGTTTATCACAAGTCAAACACAGGTATACAACGCGTCTCTGAGCTCCGCCCCTCACCTGTTTTTCGGAGTATTCCTTACGATATTATTAAAAGTACCATTATCCTTTTTCTAAATGAAGTGCTATACAAAAGTATCCGGCAGCAGACCACCGATGAACATTTGTTTGACTTTATTTTCAATGCTGTGTGCTGGTTTGATGAAACAGAGGAATTGAATGTAAACTTCCATCTTGCTTTTTTACTGAAGCTTTCCCGCTTCCTGGGCTTCGCGCCAAGTACCCGGACGAAAAGTGACGAAAGCTATTTCGATCTGCAGGAAGGAGAATTCAGGTGCTCTTTGCCGGTACATCCTTATTTTCTCGACAAAGACGATGCCTCCCTATTCAT
>CBFGNP010000803.1:0-1927 GCA_965650095.1 uncultured Pedobacter sp.
AAAGGTCAGATATTATTCGCCCACATTTTCTGATGACTTGGGTTCTTCAGATAGACTAATCGTTAAAATGGATGCTGACTTATGGAAAGTTTAATGAAACAGTAGAATAATAAAATACAAAGTACGGTACCGCCTTTGTTCCGCCGAAAGTAATAATGAACTTCCCCGATACGATTATACCTGTCAATAGCGATGACTCTTCCTTTTTTACCACTTTCATCTATAAGAAGGTCCCCTATCCTGATCCGCAGGAGAAAATCATGATCTGTCATGTTTCTTTTAATTACATACGCCTGCCTTCGCATAAAATACAAATTGATTTTGAACATGAAACAATTAAATGAGTTTGAGAGAAAAAATTTAGCTGTATCAACTTTAGTGAAAAAAAGATAGCTACCTAAAAAATCAGGTAGCTATCCATTAATCGTAAATTCAGCATTAAGGTACGTTCAAGAAGCTATGTTTTAGTATTTAGCTTTGTGACCATTTTTATTTATATCTCGGAAGATATTTTGCAAATCAGGGACAAGAAATCTTCAACGCTTTCTACTGCGCTTTTTACTGTCCCATTCTGATCTTAAAAAATTCACATATAATAAAATCATGGAGGCGAAAAACACAATAACCGCATCAGTGAGTACCTGCCGCATCCATTAATATTTAGTAATCTTAAATTCAGTTCTTCTGTTCAACTGGTGCTGCTCTTCTGAACAATCCACACCATTTTTGCAGTTATTAACAGGTTCAGATTCGCCATATCCTTTGGCCGTAATCCGGTTACGGTTTATCCCGCGCGAAATAATATAGGCAACTGCCGATTCGGCTCTGCGCTGCGACAACTGCTGGTTATATCTGTCGCCGCCCCTGCTATCGGTATGTGATCCAAGTTCGATCCAGATGGTTGGATTTTCCTCCATGATCTGCACAAGTTTATCTAATTCCAAAGCAGCATCCTTGCGGATATTCGATTTATCGAAATCGTAATAAATGTTTTCGATCCGAATGCCCTGGTTAAGTTTTATACGCTCAAGATTTAGGTCTATACGAACAGTTTGCTTAGGTGCAGAAGGCTCCATCACAGTTTTGACCTCGCTCCGGAAATCTGTTTTCTCGCCACTGATTGTATAGCTGGCCAGTGGAACCTCAAAACTGAATGATCCGTCCTGAGCTGATTCAACAGACAGTCGTTTGCCGCCTGGGCCAAGTAAAGTGACTACTGCTCCTGGCAAAATTCTGCCAGTTCCTTTTTCAAAAACCCTTCCTGCTATTAAATAGGTTGAACCCGTCTGCATTGACACGCTATAGATATCATCACTTCCCTTTCCCCCGTCACGGTTAGAGGAAAGATATCCTGGCGATTGGACGCTGGACGGAAAATAAGCCAGGTCATCCTTAGGAGAATTAAACGGGTACCCCAGGTTTTGAATACTGGTTATTTTATCGGCATTAGTAATAACCTTAAAAACATCAAGCCCGCCCATTCCAATATATCCATCGCTTGCAAAATACATATTGCTGTGCTCATCAAACGAAACTGTCCGCTCGTTCCCAGCTGTATTGACTTCCTCTAAATTCACCGGCCTGCCCCAGTCTCCTGACTGTGTTTTAGTGCATACATAAAGATCTGCTCCGCCCCTGCCTCCGGGCATATTTGAGGAGAAATAAAGACTTTGCCCATCAGCTGAAATGTAGGGGTCGCTGAGCGAGTATTCAGCTACGTTGTTAAACGGAAAAGGAACTGGCTTCTGCCAGCCACCTTGTCCATCACTTTGTGATGAGTAGAGTTCAACATTTATCGTAGCAGGTTCCTTTCCGCTCCTTTTAGTCTTTTCCGGGATCCTGGTCATGGTAAAGAAAATAAGTTTTCCATCTGCCGTGAAGCTTGCGGGCCCTACATGATACTCAGAACTACCGGAAATGGGTATCA
>CBFGNP010000804.1:0-1918 GCA_965650095.1 uncultured Pedobacter sp.
CTCATCTGAAGGAATTTGATACCCTGTTTGGTAAGCATGAAAGCTGGTGGGAAAGGTTACAGACGGCAAGAGCGATGGCAAAGAAGCTTGGTTCTGTCCTAGTACTAAAAAATCAATATACTTTTATTATAGACCAGCAAGGCGATGTGCTGATTAATCCCACGGGTAACCCCGCGATGGCCCAGGGCGGAATGGGCGACGTACTAACCGGACTGATCACCGGATATGTTGCTCAGGGCTATAGTGCAAAGGCTGCGGCTATTCTGGCTTGTTATTTTCATGGAAGGGCCGGCGACGACCTGGCGCTGAGTCACTACACCATTACTGCATCACAATTGGCAGCACAGATTCCGGTAACTGTTAATGCATTTTTAAAAAGGCTGGTTTAGCCATATCTGTGATGATCCTTTAAAAATCAAACAGGTGTTTTTCGGCGTGATAAGATGAACGTACCAGCGGCCCGCTCTCCACATACCTTAGTCCCTTTGCCAATCCGATTTCCTTGTATTTAGCAAACTGATCAGGATGGATCCAGTCGACCACAGGATGATGGTTACGCGTAGGTTGCAGGTATTGTCCTAAGGTTAGGATGTGTACACCATTGGCAACCAGGTCGTCCATTGCTTCTAAAACATCTGCTTCAGTCTCTCCCAATCCCAGCATGATACCGGTCTTGGTTCTTAACCCGAATTCGGAAATGCGCTTCAGGGCTTCTAAACTTCTGTCATATTTTGCCTGAATACGTACCTGTTTGGTTAAACGCCTTACGGTTTCCACATTGTGCGACATCACTTCAGGACGTTCTTCTAAAACACGATATAAATTATCCCACTGACCTTTAAAATCGGGAATTAAGGTTTCAAGCGTAGTTTCAGGGCTTTCTCTTCTGATGGCCTGTAGCGTTTCTGCCCAGATGATAGAGCCCCCGTCTTTCAGGTCATCGCGGTCTACCGACGTAATTACGCAATGTTTTACCTGCATCAGTTTAACGGAATTCGCTACGCGGTCAGGCTCCCCGGTGTCAACAGCCATCGGTCTGCCTGTAGCTACCGCACAGAATGAGCACGAGCGGGTACAGATGTTACCCAGAATCATGAAAGTTGCTGTTCCTGCTCCCCAGCATTCGCCCATATTTGGACAATTGCCGCTTTCGCAGATGGTATGCAGTTTATGGGTATCCACCAGGCTACGTACCTGTGCATACTCTTTACCTACAGGAAGCTTTACTCTAAGCCAATCAGGTTTGCGTTGTATTGGGTTCTCTGAAACAACCGGAAGTGAGATCATTCGACAAAGTTAAGCAATAGGTTTGAATAGTGGTAAACCCATCAGGAGATTACGATCACAATAAAATCATAAAATATAGGAAGAATGATTAATTTTACCACATGGCTACTTCAAAAATAACTTATAACGGTGGTTTAAGGACCACCTCGATACATGAGCGTTCCGGCAAGGAGATCATTACCGATGCGCCGGTTGACAACAAGGGAAAAGGGGAGGCATTTTCGCCAACCGATCTGCTGGCTACCTCTTTGGGCAACTGTATGCTGACCATAGTAGGGATTGCTGCCAATGAACACGGTTTTAGCATTGATGGTACAACTTGTGAAATCACTAAAATTATGGCCGAGAACCCAAGAAGGGTAGCGGAGATTGTGGTTAATTTGCAGTTTCCTGCGAATAATTATGCGGATAAGGATAAAAAGATCATTGAGCGGTCGGCAAATACCTGTCCCGTGATGTATAGCTTACATCCGGACATCAAAAAAACGGTCTCTTTCAACTACTAGTCTAAACCACCGGGTACATAAATTTCCTGATTATAAATGTCTTGCCAATGATAGCTGTACAGGCCTGTCATTGGCTTTATTATTTGCTAATAAATTTGGAATTCAAGAATAAATACTTTTATTTG
>CBFGNP010000805.1:0-1905 GCA_965650095.1 uncultured Pedobacter sp.
TTAATTTTTTTATTTACGATTAAAACAACGGGGAAATTAAAGTTTGAAGACATTGTTTCAGCTACCATTACAAAAGTCTTATTTCCGTTAATTGTTCCCGAAGTTACCTTCTCACCTGTTTTTTTCTCCACAGGAACCGGTTCTCCTGAAATCATCGATTCATCAATTACCGCTTCTCCGGTCTCAATGCTGCCGTCTACCGGAATGCTTTCTCCGGGCTTTACCCTCAGCAGATCTCCTTTCTGGATGTCTTCAATGGGTACCGACACTTCCTTATCCCCAACCACTTTTGTAGCGGTGTTTGGAGCCAGTTTCAATAGTTCCTTAATGGCACTATTGGTTTTTCCATGCGCCCTGGCCTCTAAAAGCTGGCCGAGCAGTACCAATGTTAGGATAACCGTTGCCGCTTCAAAATAAACAAAGACCGTTCCGTGGTGCGTTTTAAACTGGGCAGGAAAAATATCGGGGAAAATCAGTGCGACCAGACTGAAAAGCCAGGCTACTCCCGCACCTATGCCTATAAGGGTAAACATATTCAGTTTCCAGGTTATCACCGATATCCAGGCGCGCTGAAAGAACATCCAGGTAGCATAGAAAACCACAGGAATGGATAGCCCAAATTGAACCCAGTTCCAGTATTTAAGTTCTAGCAAATCAAACAGCGGGTTATTGGGAATCATTTCCGTCATTGCGATGACAAAAATGGGTATAGTGAATGCTGCTGCAATCTTAAACTTTTTTAGAAGGGTGAAATAAGTTTTATCTTCTTCTTCCACACTCGCCCCTGTAGCAACCAGATCCATCCCGCAGATCGGGCATGCTCCTGGCTTATCCCTGATAATTTCGGGGTGCATCGGACAGGTAAATTGTGACGACCGGATCTTTACAGGCTGTTTCACCAGGGCCATCCCGCATACAGGGCAATGCCCCGCTCTTGGATAAGTCTTTTCGCCCTCGCAATGCATCGGACAATAGAATACTTCTCCACCTTTGTTTATATCGTTTTTTTTAGCCGGGGAATTATGTTTGTACTCTGATTCATGATGAACACTATTTATTTGCCCGGGTGTTTTTGAACCCCCTTTTTCATGAGATCCCATCTCAATACCGTAATCTCCCGCCGTAGACAGTGCCTTTTGCAATTTCTCAGTTTGGATATGTTTTTCCATGGCTATGATGGCTTCAGCCGGCTCCAGAGATACCTTTGCAGAAACGCCATCAATCGAGTTAAGTGCATTTTCAACTTTTGCCCTGCAGCCCTGACAGCTCATTCCGGTTATTTTATAGCGATGTTCCATGTTTTTAATTTTTTAGGATTTAATTTAATGCCGGAGGATAGCACATACTATTTATTTTACTGAAGTCACAAGGCCTTCCCCGGCCGGGTGCTAAGCTCTGCAAGTCGGACTATTACGTTGTAGGCCGTACCAGAACAATTTCAATTAGCCAGGGCTCGCATTTAAGCACTTGCTGATAATCTTTTATCAAACAAATCTATCTAAAGACCTGCTATTAAGCTTATACAATTTTCCTTATGTTTTATATAATTATAAATAGCTTCTTATAGATAGATCAAGCCGTGAAAACTGATATGAGATTTGTTTCTAAACCATTTTCCTGTTTGTTGCAGATCAATATAGGCATTAATCCCTAAGCGGAGTTATCGTTTCCGCTTTTTCGGCTCTGTAGCAGTATTCAGCGAAAACTTCGGATCGTTAACGATCCGCGCCAGATAGTGGGGTTGCTGATATAAAGGAAATTGATTTTGGGTTCAACTCTGAAATGAGGTTTTTAGCTGATTTGGCAAAAAGTAACCGATCGCGACTGTAATTTATGACTGGTGGATGTAACCCTCAAGAATGGGTAAGGAAAAGGCTGATCTCGTCTGGGAGCGCCTGCAAAAAT
>CBFGNP010000806.1:0-1890 GCA_965650095.1 uncultured Pedobacter sp.
AGTGCCAATGGTAAAATGCTCAATTTAAAATATTTGGGCTATGAAATAGAGGAAGACGCCGCCTGGTGTTATTTTGAGTCGGTAGATGTGGGGCAGATAAAACAACTGAACATTAAAAACGACATCCTTTTTGAGCAGCATGAATCGCAAAGTAATATGATCCATGCCATTATAAACGGGAAGCGTCAAAGTACCAAGCTGGATAATCCGGCAGCTGAGGTAAAGTTTAGATACTAAATACAGTTACCATCCTTATCTAACAGTTCCTAATGATCCCTGTTTAGTTATTGGTAAAATCAAGGTAGATACATGAGTTAACCTACCCTTTCCTTACTATTCGGTTACCCTTGGAATACCCTTGCAGTACCCCATAGGGTATTCTAAGGGTATTCCAAGGGTATCTGAAGGGTAATTATATGCATGCCTTAAACTTTTATCAACCAATAGTCATCCTGGTGTCATTTAAAACCGTGTAATAAGAATAAGCACAGTTCGATTGTTGTCTTTACTAGCAGCCTATATGCAGGCTATTTTAAATAAATGAATTATGGCAATCGCGGAAAATGGCCCTGGTGGTAACCATAGGGGTAAATTAGGAAATGCAGTTTATTACATGCTTAACGGCAGAAATGTAATACGTGGAATTGGTGTAACCCTCAAACCGCCGACCGAATTGCAGCTTAAGCATAGAATGGGAACAAAGTTGTCCAGCGGATTGCTGAGCCGTTTACTTGATTTTCTCCATACCGGTTTTAGCGTGGAGGCATTAATGGCTAAAGACAATGCTTTTAATCAGGCTGTGAAATACAACAAAAAGAACATTATAAAAGGCAGTTATCCCGATCTGGAAATTGCCTATAATCAACTCCTGCTGAGTAAGGGGATGCTAAAGCCTGCTCAAAATTGTAAGGTAGAGCCGGGTGCTTCCGGGCTGCAGTACAGCTGGGATACCAACCCGGAGATGCCCTGGCCGGAAACCACAGACCAGGTGATGATGCTGGCCTATTTTCCAAAACAGGAAAAGGTCTTTTATACGCTTTTTGGCAACAGCAGGTTGTCTGGTACTGATGTGCTGGAGATACCGCCAAGCTTACAGGGAGAATATATGGAAACCTATGTGTCCTTTATTGCTGCGAACAGAAAGCAGCTGTCGGATAGCATATATACCGGGAATTTTAATGCTGAAATTCCAGAAGATTTACAATTAACCACTTAGTTATGGGTATCTTAAAATCCGGGATCCTCGGTCCTTTTCGCAAAAAAGTAGGACCTGGAATTGGGCGCAGGCACATGGGACAGAACCTGGTTCTACCGCTCCCACATAAAAGTAACAAGCCAGCTACAGCCAAACAGCTTGAAACACAGGTTAAACTTGGTTTGCTGAACAGCTTTTTGAATACGATCGATAAATTGGTGAACGTTGGTTTCAGCCAGTATACCAGGCACAACAGTCCTGTAAATGCGGCGTTCAAGCACAATTATAGCCATGCATTTGTTAAACAAGGCGATGAATACGAGATCAACTTCTCAAAGATAGTATACAGCAGAGGGCATATTATTGCACCGGAAGGGGCGCAAGTGGTGCCGGAGCCGGGAAAGATCGTCTTCAGTTGGCTGCCGCAAAACCAGTCAGCCTATTGTCAGTTTACAGATCCGGCTAGTTTTTTGGTCTACAACCCGGTAAAAAAGAAAGCGAGGCTCCTTTTGGGCTGCGTGAACAGATATGCACAAAATTATGTGATGGAAATACCAGCAGATTACATTGGTGAAACCGTGCATTGCTACATGAACTTCAATTCTGCTGATGGAAAGTTGCAGGGGGATAGCTTTTATATTGGCGAAGTGCTGGTGCTGTAAGTAAGGATTACAGCGCCTGGATTTCAACTACGG
>CBFGNP010000807.1:0-1871 GCA_965650095.1 uncultured Pedobacter sp.
ATTTCGAGCGGGATTACCGGGATATGATCCGGAGCTTTAAGGAACTTCCCAGTCGCCCGCGTGTGGTGTTATTGCTGCCGGTCAAGGCTTTTTCCGATACGCTGTTTGGTATTTCAGGCACTTATTTAAAAACAGTTGTCATCCCCTCTATCCAAAAGCTGGCTTATGAGGAGCAGCTTGATGTGCTCGACCTTTATTCCTTATTTGCTGATAAAGAGGATTTGCTGGCAGACAAAATTCATCCGAATGCCGCAGGTTACGGCTTTATTGCTTCGCGGTTATATGATTTTATTAAAGAACAGACCAGGCCGCTTCCAGTAGTCACCTATGCCTTGAATGGTCCGGCGCAGAAAAGCAATTTTTATGGTTACAGTTGCTTTTCGTTTTCTTTCCATGGACGTTCGGCTAAGGTGGTATCACCGAAGCAAATAGCCAAAGGCATGCCGTGGATATGGAGAGCCAGGTTCTGGGGGCACGAGCCGCAGACAGATATCGGACTGCTGGAGCGCGGTTATCATGTCGTTTATTGTGACGTGGCTGAGTTGTTCGGGAATACGGAAGCCATAAACATATGGAATGATTTTTATGCACATCTGCGGAAAATGGGATTTGCAAAAAAAGCGGTCTTAGAGGGCATGAGCAGGGGAGGCGTATATGTTTATAATTGGGCTGCTACGAATCCTTCAAAGGTAGCCTGTATTTATGCAGATAACCCTGTGCTGGATTTGAAGAGCTGGCCGGGGGGCAAAGGTAATGGACCTGGCAGTAAAAACGAGTGGACAACCTTTTTGAAAGACTATGGATATAAGGGCGAAGCAGATGCTGCAGATTTTACAGGAAGTCCGGTTGATAAAATTAAAGAGATCGTTAGTGGCAACTATCCAATGCTGCATGTGTGCGGCGATATGGACGAAGTCGTGCCAATGTCGGAAAACACATTGCCTTTTGCGGAAAAAATAAAACAGGCAGGTGGTGATATCAGGATCATTCACAAACCTAAAGGAAAACACCATCCGCATAGTCTGCCGAATCCGGCACCAATAATCGCATTTATATTGAAATATAACAGATGATTTTTATCCTGTGTATAGCTTTTTACCCTATGTATACCTTGGTGTCATAGTTAATTGTGATCACACCATTTTGATGATAATGGTTGAAGAGTATTTCAAGGTCAGCGATCATGGCGGTATATCCCCGATCATCCTCAGCAGGGATGTAAGAAGATGACAACAGTCTTCCTCTTAATCCTTCGAAATCAAAGACCTGCTCGTTCTTAAAAATTTTAAGTTCAAAAGGCTTGGGATCGTAAAAGGCGGTTAGCGTTTCCATATCAATTTTACGGTGGTCCACTTCTGTGTAGTCGACCGAATGTTTCACAATAAACTGGTCATACGCAACTTCAAAAGCCGAAACAGATTTCCTTTCATTCCAGATCAGTACGGTTAAACCATCGGCCTTCAATATCCTGTTAAACTCGGTACGGGCTTTATCCCTGTCGAACCAATGAAATGCCTGCCCCGCAACAACCGCGTCTATACTATTGGTTTCGAGTCCTGTATGTTCTGCACTGCCTGCTACCCCCTTAAAGTTTGGAAAGGAACTGAGCATTTCGACCGCTTTATTTCGCATCTCCAGGTTAGGCTCGACTGCGAATACCTTGTAGCCACTGTTTAAGAATAAGGCTGTGGAAATACCGGTGCCCGCCCCGATGTCTGCAATGATATTTCCTTTGTCCAAACCATAAACATCTTGCAGGTAAGTGATGATTTCCTTCGGATAACCTGGTCTGTACTTTACATAGTCTTCTACTCTGTTACTGAATCGTGTTGTGCTGTTCTTTGCCATAATGATCTTTCAATTGTTAATTC
>CBFGNP010000808.1:0-1866 GCA_965650095.1 uncultured Pedobacter sp.
CAAAATTTGATTTAATTAATGACTATGAGCTTAATAGAAGCGTTAAACTGGCGTTATGCCACCAAAAAAATGAACGGCGAGAAAGTTTCTCAGGACAAAGTTAACCAGATATTGGCAGCGGCCCGACTTGCGCCTACCTCATCCGGATTACAGCCTTTCAAAATCATTGTAGTGACCAATCCTGAACTAAAGGAGAAAATTAAAACGGTAGCATATGGTCAATCGCAGATCACAGATTCATCGCATTTACTGATCTTTGCCGCCTGGGACAATTATACGGAAGAACGCATCAAAGCGGTATTTGCTTATACCAATAGTCAGCGTGGAGTACCCGATTCTGCCACCGCAGACTATGTAAACAATCTCGTAGCAACTTACACGAAAAGAACTGCCGAAGAGAATTTCCATCATGCGGCCAAACAGGCATATATCGGTTTTGGTGTAGCCCTTGCCGAAGCAGCACTATTAAAGGTTGATGCCACTCCTATGGAGGGATTTGACCCTGAAAAACTGGATGAGTTGTTGGGTTTAGAAGCGCTTGGACTGCGTAGCACTACTATAATGCCAATTGGGTACAGGGATGAAGCCGGCGACTGGCTGGTAAACCTGAAGAAAGTGCGTATGCCTCTGGAAGACTTTATTGTCGAATTTAAATAAGGCCTTCTTTAAAAGACTGTCTTTCGTACATGCTGATTAATGTACAATCCCCGTATAGCCGTTATCCCCTGCAAATGGAACCCTGATTACTTAGAAACAAGAAATTACTTTTATTGCATGGATGACGGCTGTACCTTTTCAGGGCTAGTTGCCCCTTTCATTGCCCCACTGACGGCGGATCCTGTAGCTCTTCAACTGTCAAAAAATGTTAAAGATGCAAGGTTGTTAAGCTATTCATTTCATAAATGAATATATTAGCGATATTAATTGTATACAAAGATTTTGATGAGATTTATAAAATTTGCAATTGCCGTCCTACTATTGATAACCACTGTGCAGATTTCAGCCTTTGCACAACAGGATAGTATCGTTTTAGATAACATTATTAAAAAGACTAAAAAGCTAAATGATGAGCGCCCGGTGGAAAAGGTTTACCTGCATTTCGACAAGCCTTATTATAGTGTAGCCGATACCATGTGGTTTAAAGCATACCTGACGATGGAGCAAAATCTTCCCTCTCTATTAAGTAAAATAGTATATGTGGATGTGATCAATAGCAAAGATTCGCTGGTACAAACCTTTAAGCTACCTGTTGTTGCGGGTGTAGCTGCCGGACATATCCCGCTAACACCGGGCACGTATCAGCAGGGAAACTACTATGTTAAAGCTTACACCGTATGGATGCTGAATTTTGGCGAGGAATATTTTTTCAGTAAGACCATCCCTATCGGCGAGGCCATTGACAAACAGCTGAACACCCATTTCAGCTATAAAACGACTGAAACAGAGAAATCCCAGGTTATTGATGCCGTTATACAGTTTAAAAACCGCGACAATGTAGTGCAGACCAGCAAAACAGTAAACTGGAGGGTCTTGTCTAATTACGATGTGGTAGCGAAAGGCAAGGGGACTACCGACCAGAATGGCTTTCTAAGAATAAAAATAGATCCCCGAAAAAGTGATAAGATCCGAAATGGAGAACTCATTACTGAGCTGAACATCACGGAGAACGACATCGTTACTTCTTCGTTTAAACTTAAACCCGCGACACCTGCCGCCCATGATGTGCAGTTCTTTCCTGAAGGAGGTGAATTGATCACTGGCATCGCTTCCAGAATAGCTTTCAAAGCAATAAATGGCAATGGCTCCGGAATAGAGCTGAAAGGCGTGGTGGTAGACAATGGAGGCAATAAAGTAACTGATTTCAGT
>CBFGNP010000809.1:0-1840 GCA_965650095.1 uncultured Pedobacter sp.
TGCCTGCCCTCTGGCCCATGCAGACTCATCAGCAGCTCCCTGATTGGTTTTCTTTGCAAGTACTTTCCCTGTAGTATCATAACAAACCACATGATAGCTGCTATAATCTTCTCTGAAATGATTTTTAAGGGTATTGCCAGCATGTGTAATACTCAGATCATAAAATTTGCTGTTTCCTGATGCTTTAGCTGCCCATAATAAGAACTCGAGATTCATCATATTGTCTATAATCACAGGATAGTCAAAGCCCTTAAACTCCTCCCAGGATTTAATCAATCCAATTTTAGGATTGAAGCGCGTAGCCAGCGATTCTGCTCCAACAAGCATAATGTCCTTATATTTCTCATTGTTGGTTAAACGATAGCCATTTCCGAAAGGACAATACAGCATAAACCCTAAATCGTGGGTAGTTTTATTGTACTTTTCTTTTTCTACAGCCATGGTCCATCTATCCGCAGCTTCTTTCCATTTATCGTCCTTGGAATATTCATAGAGATACCACAAGGATCCGCCGAAAAAACCGCTGCACCACCAATCTGATGTCCGGGTATCCAATGTCCCGTCTTGTTTGACAGATTGAGGGAATCGGGTGAGGTCGGTATTCGCCTTGAGCATTAAATCATATTGTCCCTGAGCGTAATTCATTGCTTTCTGGACGTCAACTTTATGTTGCGCATGTAAACCCATGGAAAGGAGTACACCATACATCGCTGTAATAATGGTTTTCTTTGTCATACTATCTAAGCTAAGTCGGCTTTTATAAATCAGTTGGTTACCGTAATGTTAAGTTGCCTGACCGCCTTTTTATTTCCATAGACATTATTTGTTTCCCCTATGAAAGTGGCGGTATAGCTGCCGGCTTCACTGTAGGTATAGGTATAACTTTCCTTTTTTGCTTCTCTAAACAGTTTAAGCGCTGTTGCTTTATCTTTCCCCAGGTCGTTAGGGTTGATATAGATAGCCCTGCTAATTCCCCAGTCTTCTGTATATTCATCCTTAATTTCCGCAGTTGCATTTCCCTTAAACTGGATCGTGGTCGTGTTTACAAGTGATCTGCCTGCTTGTTTGTTTCCGTAAGAAAATACAGAAAAATTACTACCAGAACCATAGTCCATTAGCGTGACCTCACCATCGTCAAATTTACTTTTCAGCAATACAGCAGTGATATTCCAGTCATTGGCGGATAAAAATTCTGTCTGAGGCTTGGTAATATATCTAAAGGCCAGATATAATGGTTTTCCTGCAACGGCGAGATCCATGATATCAACTTCCGTCGAGGCCGTTGCTGTGGCATTCTTTGCAAGTGCAAACCGGTTGGTGATGTCCACCCAGGTAGCAGCCTTGATGTTGGCAATCGCATATTTGCCATCAAAATCAGAAGACACCAGCACAGCCAGTTGGTTGGCCTGTTGTATAGCCGCTACCGTAGCACTTGAGAAGGACAAATAACAATTTTTTAATGCTCTGGAGTTTGTAACATAGTTATAGTCCTTCAGGAATTCTCCTGAATAAAAGGACAGCATTTGAGGGCTCCCTTCAAATTTGAAAGTGACAGACTCGCCAGCCTTAATAGTGGTTTTGTCAGCCGTAACTTCTAATTTCGGATCATCAAGCTGATATTTCTCACAAGAAAATAAAACAACTGATATCAGCATTAAATAATATTTGAAATATGTGTTCATTAGATTATCAATAAATAGTAAGAATGAATAACAATTACCAGCCTGGATTCTGACCGATTGCCTTATTGACTGTAGTTTCAGCATCAGGGATAGGCCATAAAACATCCCGCTCTGAGGTGTTTACTCCTGCTTTTCCACCGAAGGCCCTTGATCCCAGA
>CBFGNP010000810.1:0-1825 GCA_965650095.1 uncultured Pedobacter sp.
CGTTAGCCTGAATACCAGCGCAAAAGGCGGGGGCGACTTGTTGGTAAGAGGGAAAACAACCTTAAGTGCCGGTACTTCGCCGCTTATTGTATTGGACGGGGTCATTTACAACGGACAGCTTGCCGACATCAATCCTAATGACATCGAATCAGTGGATGTATTGAAAGATGCCAGTTCACTTGCGGTTTTTGGTGCAAAGGCAGCTACCGGTGTAATTGCAATTACCACAAAAAAAGGAAAGGGGGATAAGCCAACCATCAATGTCAACACAAATTTCGGTATTGCGAAGCTTGCCCAGGACATGAGTCCTTACGATGGACCGGGTTTCCTCAACTGGCGTGCTGATGTGATGTGGAGTGGTGGTGCGACAGCACCTTACCTTTATGACGATCCCGGAAACCTGCGGGCAGGGATAAGTATGACGCAATGGCTAAATGGCCAGAGCGGAGATCCCGTCGACCTATGGCTGGGCAGATTGGGCTTACTGGCAAACGAAAAGAAAAATTATCTGGATGGTAAAACCGTCAATTGGTACGACGAAATTTTCAGAACCGGAATGCGTCAGGATCATACTTTAAGTATGAGCGGTAAGAAAGATGAGATCAGCTATTACATGTCCTTAGGTTATCTGAAGAACGAAAATGTAATAGAAGGTGCTGAATTTAATACTTTCAGGTCAAGGGTGAACCTGGAAGGTCAGGCCGCTAAATTCCTTACGGTCGGTTTAAATCTTCAGTTCGCCGCCCGGGATGAAGGCTCTATTTCGGCCGACTGGGGGCAACTGGTCAACCTTTCTCCTTATGGCGACATGTACAATCCCGACGGGACCTTACGCAGGATCCCAACGGATGACAATGGATTGAATGCCAGAAACCCTTTTCTTAACATGACTTATAACGACCGACTGGATAAGCAGAATACGTTATTTGCAAGTGTTTTTGCAAAGGTAAAATTGCCTTTTGGGATTACTTACCAGGTCAATTTTAGTCCGGGCCTGGATTCCTATCGCACCTTTAACTACAGTTCTTCCAAAAATCCCAATGTAACCATCCCGGGAGGTATTGTTACACGGGCGAATGAAACCAGGTACAACTGGCAGGTGGATAATCTGTTAAAATGGAACAAGACTATCGCTGATATCCATAATTTTGATGTGACCCTATTGGCCAATACAGAAAAATATCAGACCTGGTGGACGACGGCAGGAAACCAGGGTCTTATTCCTGATGATCTCCTGGGCTTTCATAATGTGAGCAGTGGCGTCAAGGCCACCGTAGACAGTGAAGATAAAGTATACACCGGAGATGCATTGATGGCGAGGTTAAACTATAGCCTGATGCATCGCTACAACCTTACCCTTTCTGTACGCAGGGATGGTTATTCCGTTTTCGGTGTCAATTCAAAAAAAGCAACTTTCCCGGCAGCGGCAGTTGCATGGAACTTCACCGAAGAATCATTTCTGAAACCGGTAAAATGGCTGAGCTACGGAAAACTGCGTTTCTCATATGGTATCAATGGTAACCGTGATCTGCGCAATCCTGACAACAACACAGTTGATCCTTACGCCGCGCTTTCCCAGCTGGATATAGGAAAGTATCAGACGGTAAACGGATCGGGTGCGGCCTCCGAAGTAAATATTGCATCGATCAGCAACCGTTTAAGTAATCCCGATCTGAAATGGGAAGAAACTACTTCTTTAAACGCAGGGCTTGATTTTGGCGTTTTTAACAACCGGATCAGTGGTTCCGTTGATGTATATGATAAAAAGACAACTGACCTGCTGGTAAGACCGGCGCTTTCTACAGTTACAGGATACGTTAATTAC
>CBFGNP010000811.1:0-1809 GCA_965650095.1 uncultured Pedobacter sp.
GGATTTCTTCTCTCCATCTCCAGATAGTTACATGATTGTCTTTGTATGTACCTGTGTCTTTTACAACGGCTCTTCCCCATTTGCCCTGCACCCAAGGAGTAAATTCGTCTTTGGCATTTGTCCAAAACGGTCTCGTCTCTTCTTCCAGCGGAACAATCCATTTTATCTTGGGGTCAAAGGGTGGTTTGTAAAATTCATAACGTCCGCCCCAACCTCCCCAATTTGGATGCTCTGAGCTGTTCAGTCCATTGGGAATCAGCGAAAGCCAGGATGGAGTATCACCCTCCATGCCAAAAGACACATCCGGATAGATTGCCCCGAGCGGCCCATGTCCCTGCTGGATATTTCTCGTAAGCCAATCATTGCTGATGATTTCGTTGTTGGCGCCGGGAAATACGCTTAAAATGGCTGACCATGTAGCCGGATAATAATTTCCTGGGCTTGCGATGTAGAATAGGTCTGGAAAATTCTTGCGTATCCATGGCCCCGAATTATCCTGATCCGAAATCGTGTATACCCTGAGCTTGCTTATTAACCTTTTTGCTTCCCCTTCGCTTTTAGTCTCCCTGATTTTCCAGAGTGCTTGCGCCAATATATTCGGGCCTCCCCAAACAGTCACCCATAAAGGGCGGCTGTCATCCTTTTCAAGCATCTTGATAACCCAGCCTGACCCTTCAGAATCCTTGCCTTTTCCTACCCCTTCCATTCCGTAAACCGGAAGGCCTTTTTTTACTAGGCTTAATAATTTTTGCGCTATCGGAAATCCGGATTCATGTTTTAGAAGATTGGGTTGCACCTTCTCATAACTACGAATGACTTTTACAATGAGTTCTGGGCTAACCTTTTTTGATTGATGAATGGATGTTGAAGCGATGAGCCCTTCAATGTCGATTTGATTTGAGTATAACATTAACCGAACCATCGACATAAAATCATCAGGTTCATTTCCGATATCTGTAATGGCAATGAGGCGATGTTTGGCAATTGTTTGTCCAGAAGCTGTAAGGTGTGTTGCCAGTATACTACCTAATATAAGTAGCATCAGTCTTGTCTTCATTATTTTAAAAGGAGTTAGGATAAGAAACGTATATAAAAAGAGAGCCAAGCGCATGATTTTTCAAACAACTATAAATCAGCTTATTAAAAAAAATTAACAATTATACTCAAAACTAAAATTATAGAAATTTTTGTAAACGTTGATGACTTTTGCAAAGAAATAGTACTACAATTTGGAAAACAGCTTATTGAAGCCTATTCTTTAGGCAAACGAAACAGAAAAGCAGGCTTGTGCAATATGCCTAAGGGACATGCATTTCAGTGCTTTCCAATCGAAATGACGAGATTTTTTTTTTGTGGTGTCAGATGTTACCATCTGGCACACTATTTAAAGATTTCCCAGCATCACTGCACTTGCTTGAAATGAGGCCTGATATTTAGACCTTAAATTTTCGAACTACATAGATGCTGACCACGAAGTAGCTATTAGGCCTGTAAAACAATAACAACTGCCAATAAAACAAGTTCAGCAGGACGACCGCAGCAACCGAATGACAAGAAATAATTTTAATCCAACCGGATCATTTCACCGGTTTTTACCGATTCATCACACGCAAAAGCAATCCTTAAACTGTTTACAGCATCTTCAGTGGCATCGGTTAAATCTATATCTTCGGTAATGGCTTTTAAGAAATACCTTTGTTCACGGTTGCACAGTTCCTGATGATCAGGTTCATCCGTAAGGTCTACCCATTCATCGGCTTTGCTGAACTCATCATTAACATCTAAATCGGCATGATGTATTTTAATCGA
>CBFGNP010000812.1:0-1798 GCA_965650095.1 uncultured Pedobacter sp.
AAATGGTAGCACATGATATTGCGGTCGATTACCTCCAATCCTGTGCGCCAAACGCCATTCTTTTCACCTATGGCGACAACGATACCTATCCATTATGGTATGCTCAGGAAGTAGAGAACATCAGACCGGACATCAAACTTGTTAATCTAAGTTTGTTTGATACCGACTGGTATATCAATGGCCTGAAACGTGTAACCAACGAATCAGCCCCCTTGCCAATCTCCATGAAACCATCTCAATATGTACAAGGTGTCAGGGATGTCATGTATTACCAGGATTATAAGGTTGCCGGATCTGTAGAATTAAGCAACATCGTTGCCATCCTATTATCAGAAAATCCAGAAGATAAACTGCCTTTACAGGATGGAAGCAGAGAGAATTTTATCCCTACCAAGAATTTTAAGCTTACCGTAAACAAAGCGGATGTAATTAAAAACGGAGTGGTAAGCGCCGCAGACTCCAGTAAAATTACTCCAGCTTTGGAATGGAACTTCAATAAAAACTATGTCACCAAAGGCACACTGGCATTCTTTGATCTCCTGGTACATAACAACTGGAAAAGACCAATCTATTTTGCCAGTACTGTACCTTCTGATCAATATAACGGTTTAGATAATTATCTATATAATGAAGGCCTGGCTTTACGTCTCCTTCCTTTAAAAGCAGATACTTCAGCGAATAAACCCGAGCTGATCAATACACCTGTTCTCTATAAAAACCTGATGAATAAGTTTGTTTGGGGCAATATCAAAAATGCAAGATACCTGGATACCCAATCAGCGGATGACATATCAATCTTTACCAACGTATTTAACAATACCATTTCCGGTTTAATCAGGGACGGCAAAAATGAAGACGCCAAAAAAGTTGTAAACCGCTATTTCGAAGTAATGCCTGAGCGTTTCTATGGCATGCGTTCGATGATGGGCGCATACTTTATGGCAGAGAATCTTTATCTGCTGGGTGATGTTAAAAGAGCTAATGCTTTAATAGAAAGATCCGCAGCATATATTCAAAAGGAACTTACCTATCTGGCCGATGTTTCTGAAAGCAAAGGTAAATTCGTTGGTGGGCAGAATGTTCAGTTGGGACTATCATTCCTCGGCCAAATGTCTAAGACTACAGCCCAGCATCAGCAAACAAAGCTGAGCGAAAGCTTAAGTCACCAGTTTCAGGCCCTGGAAGGAAGGTTTTCGGCGTATTTTTCAGCTCAATAAAGGGAAAACGAATGTTCTGTTCGCCGGCTGCATTAGCTTGCCCTGAAGAAGGGCAAACAACGCTATGCCGGTTCACAGAACATTCGTTTTCTGGTCAACAACAAGTTTCTGCTAAAACAAGCAGGCCTGCAACTTAAGCTGCAGGCTTGCTCTGTTTATAACCTCACTCTGATGTTTTCATCTTCCTGCCACTCTTTCACTTAACACCTCGCCGACAGTTTTTCCTTCCCACCTCGGTATAGTTGGAGACAAAGCGCGCTCCTCTGGTCAGCAACAAATTCTGCTAAAACAAACAAGCCTGCAACTTAAGCTGCAGGCTTGTTCTGTTATAATCTGATTCTTTTGTTTTTCATCTTCCTGGCAACTAGCTCAAGGCCTCCTACTGCTTTACCTTTCCACCCAGCTATAGTTCAGTAGAAAGCGAGTGTCCTGTGAACCGGCATAGCGTTGTTTGCCCTTCTTCAAGGCAAGCTAATGCAGCCCAGAGCAGAATTCGAGCTTTACTTTTATTCGTTCACAACCCCCATCGCACAGAATTTATCAATCCTTGCAGCAATCATCTTCTCAGTATCCTCCGCTTT
>CBFGNP010000813.1:0-1764 GCA_965650095.1 uncultured Pedobacter sp.
TCTACACATTGAATTTCATTATTAGAGGAAATATTGTTCCATTCTGCAATCATCTGCAGTTCCGACGAATTAATCTTCACCATATCAGCCTGTATCAGCAAATCTGAGACAAACTCAGGGCTATAATGTGGCGATCTTAAATTGACATCAAAGACTTTATACCGTGCATGGGCCAACATTTTGAATAAAGTTAAACGTGAAGTTTCATTTCTGGAGCCAAGACTCCCAAAAACGAAAGCCTCGGATTTCTTGATGAGCTCTTCCATCGCGTCCTCCCAGATTATAAAATCCCAGGCAACCGGAGCCACTATTTCATAACTTACCTCATTTCCCTCGCCTACAGTAGCCAATACCTGACTGGTTTCATGGCTATCGTCGGTTTGAATCCAATAAGTCTCCACACCTCTACCTTCCAAAAAATCAATAAGATCTTTTCCTGCCTGATCGTTTCCAATACTACTGACTAAATGACTTTGCAATCCCAACTTATGAAGATGATAGGCCACATTCATTGGAGCACCACCAGGCTTTCTTCCGTCCGGGAGATTGTCCCAAAGGATTTCACCAAAACAAACTACCGATCTTTTTTCTGTGTTGTTCATGTCTGTTTTCCTTCCTTAATGCATAACTAAATTTGTCCCTATCTGTTCTAAGGACTTGCCCTTAGTTTCCGGCATAAGTTTCCATACAAAAATTAACTGAAGCACCATCATAGCGGCAAAAAAGAAAAATGTCGTTGCCCCCCCAAAAGTTTCTGCTAAAAAAGGAAAACAAAATGCAATAATTGCGGCCATTACCCAATGGGTGGAACTACCTAGTGTTTGCCCCTTTGCACGCACAGAATTCGGAAAAATTTCGGAAATGAAAACCCAGATCACCGCCCCCTGAGAAAATGCAAAGAATGCAATAAATAGCATCATGTAGGCAGGAATCGCAAATCCGGTGAAATTCTTGGTATAAAATGTAAATCCAACAAGAAAAAGAGACGCAATCAAGCCAAAGGACCCTACAAGCATCAGCACCTTTCTGCCAATTCTGTCAATAAAATTAATGGCAATCAAAGTAAAAATAAAATTGATCATCCCTATACCAACTGTAGAAAGTAATGACGAATGTGCACCAAGACCAGCCATTTCGAAGATTCGGGGTGCATAATAAATGATGGCGTTAATTCCCGAAACCTGATTGAAAAAAGCAAAAAGAATGGCCAACATTACCGGTGTCCTATAAGCACCAGAGAAAAGGCTCTCTTCCTTCCCTGAAGAAGATTTCAAAACAGAATTCTGGATGGCCTTTAGTTCATCTCCGCAATTGAGTGGATTAATCACCTTAAGAATCTTTAAAGCCTTTTCGGTAGCTCCTTTTTTTAACACCAGCCATCTTGGACTTTCCGGTATGAAATAGATCAGCACTAAAAAGAGGAGCGATGGAAAAGCCTGTACGCCAAGCATCCAACGCCAGGAAGACTCCCCGCCCTGACTGATCAGGTAGTTAGATAAATATGAAATCAGAATCCCCAATACGACATTGAACTGGAACAGACCGACGAGCCGTCCCCTTTTGTGAGCTGGGGATATTTCAGAGATATAGATAGGTGCAGTAACTGAGGATATGCCCACACCGAGCCCTCCTAGAAATCTGAAAGTTAAAAAAACGTACCAATCGTTTGCGAGCGCAGTACCGACTGAAGATAATAAGTAAGCTATTGCTACAAAATACAGTGTATTTTTTCTTCCAAAACGATCGGAAGGGCGCGAGCCGATA
>CBFGNP010000814.1:0-1749 GCA_965650095.1 uncultured Pedobacter sp.
ACAGCGTTTGGCTCTGGAACAAGCTGCAGCCCGAGACCAAACTGCAGCCAGCCACGGCTGTAAAGCCAGATAGTACCTACAACATTTATCGCAAAAATAAATACATCCCCAGCAAAGGCTATGACAGGTTCAATGGATTAATCACCTATTTTACCATTAACGACAAAGCCTACAGTCTCACCATTGAAACCAATGTCGAAGAAAGCTACGAGACTATTGCTGCCATTACGGCCATTACCGTTGGTTTCTTCATCGTTCTTTTCATCGGCTTTATCAGGTTGAATAAACGGATTTCCGCCAGGCTTTGGCAGCCATTTTATCAGACCCTGGAAAAGATCAAAGCCTTTGATCTTAATAAACAAAAGCAGATTGCTTTTGAGCCTAACGGGATCATGGAATTTGACGAAATGAATATGAGCATCAGTAATCTCGTCGAAAGTAACATTGCCGCTTATCGCCACCAGAAAGAGTTTGTAGAGAATGCAGCACATGAATTGCAAACCCCGCTGGCCATTATACAGTCCAAGCTGGACATACTTTTCCAGGACAGTGAAATTACGGGTGAACAGGCAGCACTGATCGAAAAGATCCAGAATGCTTTGTCAAGGGTTTCCAGGATCAACAAAAACTTATTATTGCTGGCTAAAATTGAAAATCAGCAGTTCCTTGACAAAGAGCTTATTGATGTTGCATTGATATTAAAGGAAATGCATTTCCTTTTTTCTGATTTTGAAGAAGAAGTGACCCTTCATCTTGATGTTCAGGCAGAAGTAAGTGTTCAGGCCAATAAAATATTAACGGAAAGCCTGCTCACCAATTTGATAATGAATGCCATCAGGCATAGCCTACACCCCGCACATATTAGTATCGCGCTAATAGAAAACACTTTAATAGTTGCCAATCCCGGCAGTGTAGCATTGCAATCAGAAAAGCTGTTCAAACGTTTCAGTTCGGCTTCCAGGTTAACGCCGGGTAGCGGACTGGGACTTTCTATTGTGAAGGAAATATGCCTTCGTTACCAATGGGATATCAGCTATGATTTTACAGACAATAACCATGTATTTACAGTAAAATTTGCCAAAGCAGGGTCTCATGTGCCGATGGAAAAAATTCAGAATTAATTCAAAATTTAGAATTATACTTGCGGATATAACCCATATATGCTTAACCGAATATTTAAAGGCAGGTATTGTCTTCTGCTTTCATTTTTTATAGTTTTTATTGTTATCTCCTTCCTTATCAGGACTGCATTATTAGCCATATCTATACCCAAGGCAGATTTTAGCGTAACAGGAGTGTTCAAAATTTATTTATTGGGGTTGGTATATGACATTGGAGTAGGCTTGTTTTTAACAGCCTTATACAACCTGTACCTACTGCTGCTGCCCGATAGGTGGTCGGGTGCCATAGGAAATAAAATATTGACCTATATCTGGCTGTTCCTGGTGCTGCTGATCTCTTTCTTTTCATTTTTCGCTGAGCTCACTTTCTGGCAGGAGTTTGAAAGCAGATTTAATTTCATTGCAGTAGATTACCTGATCTATACCTATGAAGTGGTCAATAATATCAATGAATCGTATCCACTGCCCTTATTGATAGGTGGCGTGTTCTTGCTGGCACTGGCTTTCGTCTGGCTCTTTGCCAGGAATAAGGTATTCCGGTATTCTTTCCGGCCGGGTACACCATTTACGAAAAGAATGCTGATCTCTGGAGTATTACTAATCCTCACCATAGCCTATCCCCTCTTGC
>CBFGNP010000815.1:0-1721 GCA_965650095.1 uncultured Pedobacter sp.
CCCGCCTTTTGCGCTGGTATTCAGGCTAACGGAGAGGCCCGCGATGTTCCCTTTGAGTATATCGGCCACGCTTTGCGGATTCTCATTTTCAAGCTGCACGGCCTTAACACTTGAGATCGCACCGGTCACATCCTTTTTCTGCGCCGTACCATAACCGATCACGACCACTTCAGAGAGCCCTTGTGATTCTTCAACGAGACTCACATCGATCTGGCCACGATTATTTACAGGTATTTCCTGTGCGGTATACCCGATAGCTGAATAAATCAGCACGGCATTTCCAAGAACTGAGATGCCGTATTGACCATCTGCATTCGTGGAAGTTCCGATTTTAGTGTTTTTAAGTTTTACGGAAGCACCCGGTACAGGCATTCCTTGTTTGTCTTTCACGGTCCCCTTTACGTTTCTGTCCTGACCAAAGGACATTAGATAAGCGGACAGGAAGAACACGAGGAGAAGAGTAAATCTTTTTTTCATGTTTTACTTGGTTAGAATTATAAATGATTGGGGTAAAAATATCCGATTAAAATCATAACTACAAATAAAAATCTTTACAATTAATTGATAAACAGAGACTTACACACAAAACCAATACGCTTAAAACACAAATTTAAACCTAGGTTTATGCTGATAATGATCTGATTAAGGGGCTTTCGGGTTTAGCTCTTGATACGCTAAAAAAACATTGAAAAAAAATCCAAAATAACCACTAAAAACCTTGTTTCAAGACGATATGACGGCTTTTCAAAGAAGCAGCATGGTCAATATTGAGGGAAAAGATTCTATATTGGATCATAAACCACTAACCAATCAACAAACGATGAATACTTTATTAAAAATTAAGACGTTGAGCTTTCGCCTTTTGCTACTTTTTACCTGTTTGAGCTCTGCCGTTCATGCACAAAAAACTAAATTTAAGGTCATTGCCTTTTACACGTCAAAAAATGACCAGGCTCATATTAGTTATGTACATGAGGCCAATCAATGGTTCCCAAAAATGGCAGTCGAACACAATTTCAGTTACGATTCCACTTCCAACTGGGACCAGATGAATGCAAAGTTTCTTTCGCAATACCAGGTTGTTCTATTCCTGGATACCCGACCTGACGTGCCTGCGCAGAGAACAGCATTTGAGCGATACATGAAAAATGGAGGTGCGTGGATGGGCTTTCATTTTTCTGCTTTTGCACTGGCAAAATCAACTTACCCCGACAACTGGGACTGGTACCACAGCGATTTTTTAGGTTCCGGTTCGTATGGAAGCAATACCTGGAGGCCAACTTCGGCCATTCTAAGGGTAGAAGATCAGAAGCATCCTGCTACCCGAAACTTACCGCAAACCTTTAAATCGGCTCCAAATGAATGGTACCGCTGGCAAAATGACCTCCGAAAGAATCCTGATATTGATATTTTACTGGCCATAGACAGTACCAGCTTTCCCCTGGGTACAGGGCCCAAGGCACATGAGATTTGGCATAGCGGGTACTATCCGGTAGTTTGGACAAACAGAAAATATAAGATGATCTATGTAAATATGGGCCACAACGACATCGATTATGAGCACAAAACGAACAAGGACCTGTCCCTGACCTTCGACAATGAAATTCAGAACAAGATGATTGTTAATGCGCTGTTATGGCTGGGGAGTAAAAGCAAGGCTATACAGCCTCGAAAACGATAATTAAGCAGGGCTTTAGCCACTGCTTAATTCAAAAATTTAC
>CBFGNP010000816.1:0-1682 GCA_965650095.1 uncultured Pedobacter sp.
CCATTGCATAGTTTAGCTTAATCTGATCAGCAGCTATTTTTTGTATGCCTTGCAGAGGGGTTATCCCATACCTATTATCATTAGTCCAGCTATAATCTCCAAATTGAACTTTATCAGCATTAGGACCGATTACAGCAATAGACTTTATATTGTCCTTAAGGGGTAAAAGTTGGTTTTCATTTTTAAGCAAAATAATGGATTCCTGTGCCAGTTCCAAGGCCAAATCAACAGATTCTTTCGTATGCACGTCCTTCTTCAATTTCGAGAAGTCAGGATTTGATTTTTCAAATAGTCCGATTGTGAATTTTGCAGTTAAAATTCTTGACACAGCTAAATCAATATAACTCATCGGTAATTTCCCATTACTTACCAAGCTATCCAATTTTTCAAAGCAATTGCTCCAGATCTCCACATCTAACCCTGCCTTTATTGCCTGAAGTGCTGCGTCTGCAGGATCTTTAGCCGTATATTGAAAATTATGAAGCATCTCTACTGCCGCCCAGTCTGAATAAACATATCCTTTGAAATTAAGCTCGTTTCGAAGAATATCGGTTAGTAAATGATGAGAGGCCGCCGTTGGTATTCCGTCATAGGCACTGTATGCATTCATGATGCTTAAAGGATTCGCTTCCTTGATGACAGCTTCAAAAGGCTTTAGATATATGGAACGCAACTCCCTTTCACCACCTGCTACAGAAGCCAAATTCAAACCACCTCTGGGCGATCCATGAGCAGTGAAGTGCTTCGGCGTACAAACAATATTATTTTCTGAGAATCCCTTAACGAAAGCAACGCCCATACGGCCAACCAGGTACGGGTCTTCCCCGTAGGTTTCTTCTACGCGGCCCCATCTCAGTTCACGAGCAAGATCAAGAACCGGAGATAGCACCTGGTTTACGCCCTGAACTTTCATTTCCTTTGTAATTGCCTTGGTCATTTTATTGACAAGCGATGGATTAAATGTACTTCCAAGCGCGATTGCCTGCGGATATACGGTCGCTCCTCCATGAACACATCCGTGCAGGGCTTCTGATGTCACAAACATTGGAATACCAAGTCGGCTTTTTTGAACAACGTATTTTTGTACTCCTGCTACTGCATGTGCATATTCCTCTACTGATAAGCCCATCCCTTCAAAGCATCCATAGCTCAAACCCTTTAATTCCTTTTCCATTTTTTTTTGGTCCAGAACCTTATCAGTCGATATCTCGCTAAATGAAACATCCTGCATTTGAGCAACTTTTTCCTGAAGTGTCATCCGGCTTAAAAGATCTTTCACCCTGGCTTCAATAGAATTAGCCGGGTTTTTATAAATCGGCGTAGGCGTGATGCGTTGAGCGACGCCTAGAAAAGGCATCAAAAATAGTAGAGATAGTAGTTTTCGCTTCATCATTTACTTAGTTTCTTGGTATATAAACAATATCGAAACTAGATTAATATCAATAGGAAAAATAGTACTTTTAATTGTATTTGTGATATTTTCATTCAAAGGGGCTGATGTTGCTGATCAACCCCTTTGTATGAAAAACCTGACTTGACTATGGCCTCATGAGGTAAGACGGAAAAGTGGCAGAAGATGAGCCGGATTCATATCTCAAATTAGACTGCTCACCCCTATCTGGATTTAAGGGAATATACATCCCTTGTGAATCCTCAAGGATCCTGAATAATTCTTTATTCAT
>CBFGNP010000817.1:0-1674 GCA_965650095.1 uncultured Pedobacter sp.
ACTGCGTTCTTTCCCAAATATTCTACGGACGGAGTAATCAACACTTACAATTACCAGGCTTCCTCGTGGTCTGTGGAAAACGGTGCCTACCTCCGTTTAAAAAATATCGTACTTGGCTATACTTTACCGGAATCGGTGATTAAGAAAACAAAAGCGATCTCGAAACTAAGGGTATATGTAGCCGGACAGGATTTGTGGGAGACGACCAAGATCAATGATGGCTGGGATCCGGAAGCCACCCGGACGGTAAGTTCCGGAATACAGCGCTATCCTTTCAGCCGGTCGGTAACAGTTGGTCTTAATGCAGCATTTTAATTTGATGATTATGAAAACAAACATAACAAAATATACGATAGCACTATTGCTGACCGCAACGCTTTTTGGGGGGCTTGCTGGCTGTAATAAAATAACAGATCTTGATCCCCTGGACCAGATTGCGGACGGAAATTACTGGAAGACCCCAAATCAGTTTAAACTGTTTGCCAACCAGTTTTATGATTGGCGAAGGGATTTTAGAAGTGTAATAAACGATAATCCCCACAGTGACTACCGTTCTGACCTGATTACTAACCTAACGCCTAACCAATTCAGCAATGGCACAAATTCCATATCAGCGAGTGATGGCAATTTTTCTGGTGCCTTTTCTAAGATCAGGTTAACCAATACCCTATTGTTAAATGCAGCTAAATATCCCTCACAATCCGAGATTGCGCAATATGTGGCAGAAGCGAGGTTTTTTAGAGCGTACCTCTATTTTGATTTGTTACAGCTTTTTGGTGATGTGCCTATTGTAGAGGGTGTCCTTGAAACCAGTGATGCCATCCTGACGGCCAAACGTAACGTCAGGTCAGAAGTATCTGCCTTTATTATTGCCGATTTACAGGCGGCATTCCCGAATCTGCCTTTGGAGAATGCAATTTCTGCGGGAGATAAGGGCAGGGTCAGTCGCGGTGCGGCTCAAGCGTTCCTATCAAGGGTTGCATTGTTCGAAGGTACCTGGCAAAAATTCCGCAACAACACCTCCAGGGCAACGGAACTTCTGGATATCGCTGTGAACGCGGCGAAAGGAGTGATGAACAGCGCACAATACGAATTGTTCAAACCTGCGATTTTAGGAGATTCTGCCCAGAAGTATTTGTTTGTTTTGGAAGATGCAAAGTCGAATCCGGCCGGTATTACCAAAAGTGCGAATAAGGAGTACATTTTTAGCAACAGGCACGATGAAACCTTAAATCCTATTGGAACCAATATCAGCCACGGACAATTTGCGAATGTTGTACTTGTGGCCCGGAAATTTGCAAATCTGTACCTGACCCAAAATGGTTTGCCTATAACCAATTCAAATAATACCCAGTTTCAAGGCTATAACACAATTACCTCAGAATACCAGAACAGGGACAACCGCATGAAACATACGCTCATGCCGCCCAGGAAAGCATACTGGTCGAATGACAATGGACGTGTGAATTGGTTGGGGGATGCGGCAGACCTCACTACAGCTGTATTTAAATCATATATTCCTTCCAATTCAGGCACGGGCTATACCAATCAAAAATGGAATGCCGAACGGAAGGTAACAGATAACTTTGAGGGTTATGACTTTCCAATTATACGTTATGCAGAAGTTTTGTTGAATTATGCTGAAGCTACAGCAGAATTGGGGCAGCTGACTCA
>CBFGNP010000818.1:0-1593 GCA_965650095.1 uncultured Pedobacter sp.
AAATTCTTGTAACTGACGTTGCTGCCGACATTACCTGCGAATTTCGGCGTACTGTCGCCCACAGGCTGTGTATCTTTGATATCGTAATCGTAAGTAAGCGAGCCATCTTTTTTCACGTAGATCTCCTTGCCATTTTCCGGATCAATCCCTAATGATTTTACGGCATATATGGTATTGATGGACTGTCCTTCATTATAGCGCAGTAGGGGCATAGACAATAAACCGCCCGCCGCATCTTTATTGTTTTCCGGATCACTCTGGATATCGTCGATCTTGCTGTTCAATGCTTTTAGTGAATTGGAAAGCTTGACAAGCGTATTCGTATTGTGCGCAAGGTTACCGGTAATGTTGACATTCCAGCCAGAAGCATTATACGCATTGGCCGTGAGGTAAACTTCATATCCTTCATTGGCCATATCACCCAGGTTCTCTTTATAGGTAGTAAATCCTGTTGAAGGGGCCAGGTTAATATCTGTGATCAGACCTTTGGTCAGCTTATAGTAGTAGCGTGGAGAGATCACCACACGGTCCTTTAACAATCCGATGTCCAGACCAACATCGTAAGTACTGGTTTTTTGCCACTGCAGGTTGCTGTTACCATATCCGACAACACCGGCACCGATGCCTGTTGAATACCAGTTCTGCGGATAATATTCATACATAGATCTCGACATATAGGGCTCAAATCCTACAGAACCAAGGGTTCCTGTGCTGGCCTTTAACCTCAGCTGACTAATCAGCTCCGACCCTTTAAGGAAGTCTTCATTGTGCATGTTCCATCCGGCACCTGCGGCCCAGAAAGGTGCAAAGCGCTTATTTGACCCAAAGGCAGACGAACCATCCATTCTGAATGAAGCATCTAACAAATATTTGTTCTGAAAAGAATAGTTCCCGGAGAAGAATGCACCCGCTGTTCTGCTGATCAGCACATCGCCACCCGGAGCGGAATTTTCTTTATAGATCCGGGCAAAACCGATATTGCTAAACCGGTCGTTGGAAAAACCCTGCGCCTCCACGGATTTGAAATCCGATTTGGCCGACAGCACATTTGCACCCAGCACCAGGTTAAAAAAGTTATCCCTGACCTGTTTATTATAGTTGATGGTTAATGTTCCATCAACTGCGGTTCTGCCTGTTGTAGCGTACCGGTAAGATCCCCTGTTATTTAGTTTATCTGTAGCATAGTCATAAAATTCATTGCTCGACGGCGACTTGAATTCATCGCTCTTTGAATTGGTCTGGTTTAAGCTGATCAATCCTTTAATGCGCAGGCTTGGCGTTAACTTATAGTCGGCAGAAAATGCATTGATCAACTCCAGGTAAGATTCTTTATTGAAATTACTCAAGCCGGCCTCAAACAGCGGGTTAAATACCCGAACATTTATGTATTGATCGTCCTGGTTTCTAAAAGTATTCACGCGCCAGTTGGCCAGTTCCTGAATGACCCTGCCTGCACTATCCGTTTTCGGGAAATAAGGGTTCATCAGGGCATAAGTAGAAAAGCTCCCATAAGGAGAAGCCACTCCGTTTGTATGATTGATCGAAAGATCATTTCTCAATATCAGCTTTGGTGAAGGGTTATAAGTAAAGTTC
>CBFGNP010000819.1:0-1515 GCA_965650095.1 uncultured Pedobacter sp.
CTACCAAAGCGCCTCGGCCTATCCAAAATATTCGTATATAGAAGATATCACCACCCGGAACCCTGTTGCAGTAGTGCCTGGCAGCCGGTTATCCGTAGACCTGGAAGGGAACGGTAATGACATAGGAATACGTCCGGTGTTCTATTTGTCTGATGGTACGACCTATTTATTGTTTATCACAGCAGTTTATCCCGGGTCAGATGCAGCTGCGAAAGGGGTACAGAGAGGCTGGTTGATTGAGCGGGTTAATGGACAGGCCGTCGGAGCCAATTATAATAACGAGCGGAACAATGTAAATAATTCCTTATCTGCGAATTCTGTCAGATTGCAGGGGTCTAAATATGTTGGTGGAATAAAGCAGGGGACCTTTGATGTTACCCTCAGTAAGACCTCTTATAAAAGTAATCCAATTCTCCTGTCGAAGGTCTTTACAGCGGGCACTAAAAAAATTGGCTACCTGTCTTTGGCACGCTTTTCCAATGAGGAGAACTCATCTGCTGTCTTAGATGCCGCATTCAGTAGTTTTGCGACAGAGAGCCTTACCGATCTGGTGGTCGACCTGCGCTACAATGGTGGAGGATACATCAGTACGGCGGAGCGGCTCATCAACTTGATCATCCCAACAAACGTAACCGGAGTGATGTATAAGGAATACTTTAATTCAACACTGCAAAATAAGACGGCAACCATCATGAAAAACCAGCCGCTCACTGAAAATGATATCATTCAATATAAGAATGGAAAAATGTTGAACCTATACGACGACGTTGATTATTCCGTTGCTAAAAACACCTATAATTTCAGTAAAATCGGGAATTTGACTACAGTGGCCAATGTTGTATTTATTGTAACGGGCAACACGGCCTCAGCAAGCGAATTGGTCATTAACTGTCTGAAGCCAAAGCTGAATGTTAAACTGGTAGGAGAAAAAACCTATGGCAAGCCGATTGGTTTCTTTCCGATTCGCTTACAAAATAAATATGACGTCTTTTACTCACTATTTGAAACTAAAAACGCACTGGATCAGGGAGGCTATTTTTCGGGAATGACTCCGGATTATGGGGAAAGCACTAACGAGCCGACGTTTTTCGATGATCCTAGATACCAGGATGGTGATAAAAATGAACCCTATCTTGCAAAAGCAATTACGGTATTAAATCCTTCTGGGCTGGCAGTACAGGGAAGTGCGAGGACCTCTGCAATGAGAGTTGGTGATCAGCAGGTCAGCTTCAGTTCCGGAAATACGATTAAGCCAGTTAAAGAAGATGCTGAGTTTGTGGGCATGATCGAAGATCGCTTTAAACGTAAATAAGCTTAAAAAACTGTCAGTCAGTACCTTCGTTTGTATCAGAAATATTATTGACACAATCGTGTAAATGCTTTTGAAGTGTGGCGCTTTTTTTGTTTATTGGTATAACAAAAAAACGCTTTTACAAACACTGAGTTTAGTCATATAATTATGTTAGGGGAATTAATAGAGAAAGAAGCGATCGACATCAGTCAGGTCGTACCGGC